>JBBRHK010000367.1:0-2993 GCA_038222815.1 Chitinophagales bacterium | reverse complement strand
AGAAATAAGTTGTAAATTTTATATTGAAGATTTAGAAACCACCCTTAGGCAAACTACTGGTGCGAAAGTAGATTTGATGGGTGCAAAAACTGACGCTACAAATGATAAACTTATCAATAACTATGTATCTAAGCACCTACTGTTGAAAGTAAACGATCAAAATGTGGTAATGAAGTATATTGGCTACGAATTAGATAAGGAAGCTCTTTATGCCTTTTTTGAAGTACAACAGGTAAATAATTTGAAAAAAATATCGATGCATCAAGACCTATTATTTGCTCAATATGAAGAGCAAATGGGTATAATACATCTCAAGGCTGCTGGTAAAACAAAAAGCACGAAGCTACAAAATCCTGATGCGGATGCTAGTTTCACACTGCCACTATAAGTTACTCATCATCTTCTAACTCTTGCTTCAATTCTTCTGAGATTGTAACGAGTACTTTATCTATACGCTGGCCGTCCATATCTATAATTTCAAATTGGAAATCTCTCCAATCAAATTTTTCTCCTGTTACAGGTATGTGTTCTAGCTCTTGTAGCACGAAGCCAGCTACGGTATCAAACTCCTTTTCATTGTCTGCCATCCAATCTGCCTTTTCAAAATAATCTAAGAAGTCGTAAAAATGAATTTGAGCATCTACAAGATAGCTGTCGTCGTCTCTTTTTACAATCTCATATTCCTCTTGATCTACTTGCCTTACCTCCCCAATAATAGCTTCTAGTATATCATTGAGCGTAATCATTCCTTCTAAAGTGCCGTATTCATTTACTACAAAACAGGTATGGATTTGTGTAGAACGCAATTTCTCTAAAAGATTATATGCCTTTATGTTTTCGGGAACAAAAATGGCCGGTTTTACTAGGTCGCTAAGCAGAGTATCTTCATCGGCTTGCAATAAATCCTTTACGTAGACAATGCCTTTAATGTTGTCAATATTTTCATCACATACAGGAAAGGTGCTAAAAATTATTTTGGGTAGCTTCTCTTTTACGTTCTTAACAGTGTCCGTCATTAGCAGCATTACAATATCTGTGCGGTGTGTCATCAATGAAGTGATATTTCTATCGCCTAGATGAAATACTCTTTGTATAATATCTCTTTCTCCTTCTTCAATACTACCAAACTCACTACCTTCTGATACCATTTGCTTGATCTCTTCTTCTGTTACAGCACTGTCAGTAGCCTTACTTACATTAAATAGCTTGAATATTAAATTGGTAATGCCAGATAATGCCCACACAAAGGGATAAACTATTCTGCTGAGTAAATTCATAGGACCAGCTACCATTCTGCTTATTTTTTCTGCCCTAAGCAATCCAAACTTCTTGGGTATTAATTCTCCAAAAATGATGGATAAAAAAGTAACGACTAGCACTACTAGACTAGTAGAAATACTATCTGCATAAGGGCGCAATATTTCTATCTGCGCTATTACAGGCTCTAGATTTTTTCCAAATTTTTCGCCAGAGTACACACCCGTAAGAATTGAAATGAGCGTGATACCAATTTGCGCTGTGCTTAAAAATTTTTCTGGGTTCGTTGAAAGGTCTAGTGCAGCTTTCGCCTTAGCATCGCCTTTATTGGCCATAGTTTCTAGCCTTCCTTTTCTGGCACTAACTAATGCTATTTCGCTCATTACAAAGAGCGCATTCACAAAAATAAGTGCCAATAGTATAAATACTTCTGTCATATATTTTAATTACGTCAAAGAATTGTTTTTTGCAAAAAGACTGGCTACAAACCAACCTATAAGCGCTCCTACTATGCCTCCACAAATTACATCTAAAGGAAAATGAACTCCCACATATACTTGTGCATACATTATAGAAACCGCCCACACAAAAAACAAAATAGCCCATCGTCCGATGAACTTGTGCAAAGTAAGGTAAAAAAACACTGCCATCGCCATATGATTAGCTGCGTGTGAGGAAGTAAAGCTGCTAGAATGCTCGGGGCAGTAATTAATTACATTTCTGTATAAAGCTCCAATCGTTTCATCTGCACAAGGTCTCGCCCGCCATATATTCTTCTTTATAAGCTTACTACTTACAAAATCTGCTAGTATAGGAACTGCTCCAGCAAATACAAGCCACCAATATTTATCGCCCTTCCGTTTTACAATTATATATACAAGAAGAAAAAGGTAGAGTGGAATACTGCTATACTTATTTCGCATTATGGGCAATACATAATCAAAAATAGCATTATACCATTGTCCATTTATTAGGTTAAATAAGTGCTGATCCCATTGTATGATTTGCTCCATATTGTAATATTATCTTGTAATGTTCGATAATAAACACTGTAGATATTCTTACAAAGTAATAGAAATATAAGTGTATGAACAGTCATAAAATTACTTTCCTATAACTTTACCAATACCAGAGATGTTTTGCTTTGCCATAACATTTGTAAAAAACTAACTATGCTTACAGAATGGCGTGTGCCAAAAACAATACAATGGTTAGTAAAGCTATTTGGCGTTTACTTGATCATTTTTACGTTATTCCGTGTGGCTATTGTCTTTTTTTTCATACCAGAAGGACTATCACTTACTGAATTATTGCCTTCTTTTTGGTTAGGATTGAAGTATGACCTTCGTTGGATTTCCATTCTGCTTTTTCCTATTGCATTGAGCTCTATGTTTAAAAAGCTGAATCCTTTTTATAGCAGAAATACCAAAAACTTTTGGAGTATTTATTTAGCTATTATTACTTTGATTGTACTGGTATTCTATGGAGCAGACTTTGCTCAGTTTTCCACTGCCCACAGTAGGCTCAACATTGATAATATGCCGCCGGTAAAGGAGTATAGAAACCGACTAAATTATATTTGGAGAACCTATCCAGTTATTTGGATAAGCATCGGGGTAGTAGGGGCGATTTTGATGCTTTTACTCACTTTTAGCAGACAGCAAGATTATATAGAAGGTAGAAATAGACATATTCACAAGTTTTCTTTTCGTCGCAGATGGCACGCCATTGGTTGT
>JBBRHK010000366.1:0-3049 GCA_038222815.1 Chitinophagales bacterium | reverse complement strand
TATTATTAGCAACATATAAATTACCAGCTGCATCGCACACTAACTTACTAATGTTGTAGAAAGTTTCTGTCCCTGGCATCACCGTCCAATTGGCACCAGCGTCTACGCTTCTCCAAATTCCGCCACCTCTAACTGCATCTGAATTTATTGATTTTTCTCCAGTACCAAAATATAAGATAGCAGTATTAGAAGGATCTTGTGTAATACTACTTACTGCTAGGTTTCCAAAAAAATCATTGATGGGCATCCAGTTCGCTGGACTTGCATTTATGTTATCTGTTCGCCACAAACCGCCATCGATACCGCCAACCCAAATCCTGTTAGCGTTAGTTAAGTCTTCCCAAATGGCTCTCACTCTGCCAGAAGTAACACCGTTTCCTGGCCTAGAGTTACCATTACTGGGCCCTACCACATCTGTAAAAGGTCCTCTTTCTGTCCAAGTAAATAGTGGGGCTCTTTGCAAAGCTTGCAAAGATTCTATTCTTTGTTTTCTTTCTGTGTAAGCTTGATACAATCTGCTTTTAGGAACGTAGCCTAGCAACGGATCTTTCGTATCGTCAATCTCTTGCTGCATTCTACGGGAGATACCAGCTTGTTTTTCGGTGACTAATTCTACTTGTGCTATAGATTGTAGCGAAGTAAAAAGTAAAGTTGTGAGGAGTAAATTTTTAATTATCATATGTGAGCTAGTTTTAGATTCTAAATCTAACATAATTTCTTTTCAAATTGATTTTATTTGTTTTGTAGAAATTTAACGACAGTGGAGTATTTTTTATAGACTTCGTTCTTTGAGGTGATGGCATAGCGTAACTCGAAGTTCGTTCTCCGAGGTGATAGCGAAGCGCAGCTCGAAGTAAAAGATAAATAGAATTCTCCGAATTCTTAATCACATTATTCGTAACAAAATCAAATCTTATGAATGAAATAAAACTTCATCAATTAGATACAACAATAGGATTAAATCTTTCTATCTTAACCTATGGTCCGGAAGCCAGTAGAACTAAGAAGCATCAAGTCGCCTATCTACGATGGAAGACTCTTGCGCTAGAACACCCCGGGCTAGTAGCGATACGATATAATACGATTCTATACGATAGTGATACGAAATCTGCTAGGTAAAGTTGATTTCGTTTTCATTAGTCCGGTTGCACCTGTCCCGTACCTTTGGTCGGGAAACCGGTAGAACTAAGAAGCATCAAGTTACGCTTTGCTAAACTTGCGCTAGTGAACGTAGAACCAAGAAGCATCAAGTCGCCCATCTTCGATGGAAGACTTGCTCTAGAACACCCCGTGCTAGTGGGGAAAAATAACAATTGCAAATTAAGCTACCGCACATTTACTTCCTTACAGGAATCTGGCTAAAAATATATGCCTCAGCCTCTTTGTCATAACTGCCATAATATTGCTTACCCTTAAATAAAAATTGGCTACGCATAGTGCCAGCGACATTTTCTACATAGTTTTTTATTTGTGTTGCTTCGGGTTCGGGTATCTTGTTTTTTACAGGTTTAAGTGAGACAGAGTCTAACAAAAAACTGGCTGTGGTGCTTTTATAATAATTAGGCTTACTTATATATTTTGAAACACCGGGTGTAGTGTAGGAATAAAGATAAGTGTTGCTTGTCATTTGCTGTTGCCCAGCGACCGCCTGCCCATATCCTATGCCTGTATGAGAGGAACTACCGCCCCCACTTTGAACAATAATATCATCATAAGTACCAATGGTAACAAGATAACGCCCTGCGGCAGTTGTTTCTACAGTTATACCTTGCGTACCCTTTTTTAATGCTTTTACAAGCTGTGCAAAATCATCCAATGATTCATTTTTTACTTTACTTCCCCTCCGCTCTTCATACTCGCCCGCACCTTTCATTAGTTGGTTGATATTCTGCTCCGTTATTTCAATTTTATTTAAAAATTTACCGTTCACTTCATAAACTGATACATCAATTTTATCGGCTAACAGTTGCATCGTAAAAACCCTGTTTTCTGTTTTGTACGAGTTTACAGCACTTTTATCTTTGCTCTCACCGGCTTCGGGGTTGCTGTTCATAATATTGCTGGATGTAACGGAAAAATCATTGGTATTGATTGTGACGATCTGTGTAGTTTTATTGTCGTTCATAACAAACGTAAGTGCATTGGAGGCAGTGAATAGCTTTGCTTTTTTAGAGGCATCATCCAATGCTGGCATTTCACCAGTGTTAATTGTTACAATATCTGTGAGGAAATCAGACAGTTTTTTGCTTTTTTTACCATCCGCTTCTACTTTAGGAAACGCTATTGTTTTTTCTGTAGCAACTCCGCTGCCCGATAGCATATAAAATTTTAACTCGTAAGTGTCATCAAGTGCTGTTATCAGAAAAAACCGGTTATACTCCGAAAAGCCAGATATTACTTTCTCTTTTTTTGGAACATTTACAAAATCTTTCTGTGCCACTTTTTTTGCAATAAAATCTACCGTTTCAATCTTATAATTGTAATATTCTTTTGAAGTAAACATTTTGATAGTGCTATTTTTATACACAAAATTAAAATTACTTCCATTATATGTAGCACCCACATAATTTAGCTGATTTAAATTAGAAGCATCAAAATCAAAAATCGTTTCTTTAGCCGGTAACGAAAATTCAGCCACCTTTTTAAAATTTGAGTCAACCAGCACGTAAGCTGCCTTGTCAATATCTTGTAAAACAAAAGCAATGTTTGCACTGCTTTTATCAGCCATTACATAGGCTCCTTTATTAAATGAGGCCGCATTGGTTCTCTTTGTAGAAAAAGTATATGGGTAACTAAGTATGTTTTTTTGTGCGGTGGCGCATAATAATCCACAAGAAAATAAGAGCGTATAAAATAATTTCATTAAATAGTCAGTTTGTTGTAATCTAAATATACAGACATTTTTTATTTAGAGGTAATACAGTTTTTCTCGTTGTACGTTTACTTCATTAAAAGAGGAAAATGAGCGAGAAATACTAAAAAAAATCCCGGTTACCTAAGGCAACCGAGAATTTTTAAAAATCCAGTAGGTTCTTCGAGGTGTTAGCGA
>JBBRHK010000365.1:0-3060 GCA_038222815.1 Chitinophagales bacterium | reverse complement strand
TATCCTAAACCCAAAAAACGCCATTAATATTTGTAGTCTGCACTACATTTTTTTTATTTTTTTAGTCATAGGTTTACTTCATCAAAAGATGGATGTATTGCAAATACCGTTTTTTGAAATTTTTTTTGAGAAGATTTTTTTACGATTACAACACAGTGCTACACTAAGAGGCTGCTTGAATAATAAACAGAAAGTATTTCTCTCAAAGAATAAAAAAATTGTTCAGTTTAATTTTTATGCAAAAACAAGCAACTAATTTATCACTTTGGGAAACCACCTACAACTTTATGAAGTTGCAAGGCTTCCCCATAAATAAAAATTATTGCAAAGCAGAAATAAGCACCCACGCAGATTATCCTGCCCTCACAAGCATTATAGATTTTTGTAATATGGGGGGGGTAATTTTAATGCTGTAGAAGCCAACGCCAGTCATATACACGAAATGAACTACCCAGTACTAGCACATATAAAGCAACCGGGTAACGAGTATATGCACATTATACCTACAGCCGCAGATTGGGATGCACAAAAAGACATTACTCAGCATTGGAGCGGCGTGACTATCTTCCCGGAGAAAAATGCACAGTGGCAGCACATTGATAATGATCTTGCCAACCAAGAAAAAAATACCAGACTAGGCATTTACTTATTGTTAGCCTCAATAGCTATTGGCTTCTTTGCCTACACCGCTTATCTGGTAAATGATTTTACGATAAATCTTTTTGCAGCTTTCTCTTTATTAGGTTTACTCTTTAGCCTTTTTGCGCTAGGCACCGAGCTAGGTTACCAGAATGATATGGTAAAGCAAGTATGCGGCGCAGTGAGCAATGGCGGCTGCGATAAAGTGCTAAAAAGTAAAAACGCCCAAGGTATTTTAGGCTTTACCCCAGCACATTTATCTGTAGCGTACTTTGGCGCTTTGAGTATTTTATTTTTACTTACACCAAGTAACACAGCATTGTTCTATACCAGTGCAGCCCTTAGCCTTAGCGGCATTGTACTCATAGCTTGGAGCTTATACAGCCAAGCAGTAATAGTAAAAGAATGGTGCGCCATTTGCCTTGGCATTGTAGCGGCTCTTGCGGCACAGTTTATAATAAGCTGTATTTACATTTTTGGTGCTGTAGGTATTAGCAACTTTACCCAAAGCCTTAGCCTTACTAGCTTTGCATTCTTTGCCGCAAGCTTTGCAGCCCTTACCCTAGCCATTTACCCCATAAAAAAATTCTTAGCCAAGCACACCCGCCTAGAGCAGCAAAGTACCGAGCTTAAAAAATGGAAAACAGATGCAAGCCTATTTATAAGCCAATGGAAAAACGAACCTGCGGTAAATAATGATACTTGGGAGAATGACTTAGTGATAGGCAACCCCGATGCACGGCTGCAAATTACGGTGGCTTGTAATCCTTACTGCGGCCCTTGCGCCAAGGCACATAAACTACTAGATGTTATTTTAGAGCGCTTTCCTAATAAGGTTTCGATTCAAATACGACTAGCCTGTGATCCGGCGGATTTGAACGACAGCCGCACTCAAGCTACTGCAGCCATCTTAAAAAGTGCATCCACAATAAAAAATACAAAGGATTTACAAACTATGCTTACGGATTGGTTTGAAATTATGGATTTGGCTAAATGGTCAGCAAAATGGCAGGCCAAGGAGGAAACCGCAGTACAAGCACAGTTAGATGCACATAGCCGTTGGACTATCGATTCAAATATTCGCTATACTCCCAGTTTTTTTATAAATGGAAAGGCAATTCCGACCAGATACAATATCGATGACCTGCAAATAATTATACCAGATTTACTAATAGTACTAGAAGAAAAAATATTGCAATAACAACAGAGAAATATTTGCTTTGCGCTGGGTAAATATAGTTGCTTCTTTGTTAATAATCTTTCTGTTTTACTGCAACTGTAAGACAAATATCTTTAATTTTTAAATATGAAAGTTTTAAGTAGAAATGAAATGAAAAATTTGAAAGGCGGTGCTCTCGCCGAAGATGGTGGAGCTAATTGTATAGCATCACATGCAGATTGTCCTCTAAGTCAAGCGGCTTGTGGTTCTCGCAATGCTTATAAGGCTTGTTCAACTGGGACAGGCTCTTTCGCATGGAAATGCTGCTAGGTTAAGATTTCAATTAAAAATACTCGGCTTTTTAGAAAGCCGAGTATCTTAAATTTATTTTATGAAAGAATTAATGGTTCTTGCTTTTATTTTCTTGCAGGTAGATTGTAGGTGTCAAAATCTGAGAATGACAAAAACTATCACCATAAAAAATCTTATGAATGAAAGTATCATTCTACAAGGTGGAATTTTTCCAGACTCATATGGATACAATGATTTTGAATTTTATGATTCGTCTTCTACTTTAATGAATTCGGTAAAAATATTAGAGAGGGGCAAAGTAAATATCGATATTAAAATTATTGCTAAATATCCGCATCCCTATCAGTTTTCCTATTTGGATACCCTAACTCAATCTGGATACAGTTCATCATACTTTTTCGTGGGCAAAAGGAATACTCGTGTGAGAATTAGAAATTTGTCAACAAGTCGTACTGTATTAATTGGGAGGCTTTCAAAAGAAAATAAGGAATATTTACAATTACAAAGGCTATATAAGAAATTTGATGAGCAAACGCTAAATGATTCAAGCAGGATTCTGGGTAAACTTGAAGTTTTTGACCGTTATATCTTGAAAAAACCGAACTCGTTTATTGCACTATGGGATTTAGCATTATTTTATCCTACCTTGAGGGAGGGTTCATACAAACGAATTGTAATGGATGCTATTATAAATTTTTCTACAAATATAAAGGAGTCTAAAACGTATAAAGCCTTAGAAGATAATATTGCTCACGATTTAAGGCTAGAAAAAGGAAATAATTTTCCTAATATCATATTAGGAAATAGTGATAGTTTGTTGAAAATTGCCTCTAGAAATAAATTTACTTTGATAGACTTTTGGTTTTCAAGTTGTGTGCCATGTTTGAATCAGTTTGAGGCTCTAAATCAGATTTACGAAAAGCAAAAGGAGCGGAATTTTGAGATTGTTG
>JBBRHK010000364.1:0-3078 GCA_038222815.1 Chitinophagales bacterium | reverse complement strand
ACCTTCAACACCATATTAAATATTTATCCATTTTTGTGGTACTCTTACACTTCATCACTTATAATGGGTATGAGTGATAGCTATTCTAGTATTTACAACAACACGAAGCATCTTCTGAGTAAAGAAAAGGAAAGAAGTCTGCGGGTAAATATCGAAGAGTCAGGATTAACATTTGGAGCATTACCTATATACAAAAGACTAAAAAGCAATTTTATAAAAGCAGATATTGAATACAAATACACTGTGGAAAAATCTAAGAGTGCTTGGGTATTTAGAGTTTTCGCTGGTGTAGGTGTACCGCTATTTGGGGACTCATCTTTACCATTTTTCAAGCAATATTTTTCTGGAGGCAGTAATAGCATGAGAGCATGGCCTATCAGAGGAATAGGACGAGGTAGTCAGCCTAGAGCACCATTTGGTACGCTCTTCAATGATAGAACTGGCGACATTCAAATTGAATCTAACATTGAATACCGTTATGACATTGCTAGAATTATCCCTAATTCTATTACACTTCGTGGCGCTTTATTTACAGATATAGGAAATGTTTGGAATTTTAAATCTTCTTTAGCACCTGGGCTTACTGATCCTGCCCAATTCAAATTTAATAACCTATATGAAGAGCTTGGAGTCAATGTAGGCACAGGTTTTAGATTAGATTTCAACTATGCAATTGTGAGAATAGATCTTGGATTTAGAGTAAAGCGTCCAGAATTGGCCAACATAAACAGTGGTTGGAAATTACCCCCATTGAGCTTTAATGATGTACTACAAAAGCTATTTACAAAAGGTGTAAACGAAGAGAATAGAAAATGGAGATATGATAATTTTAATTTAACCTTCGGTATTAATTATCCTTTTTAAATTCTTCAAAATCTCCAAGAAAACCCTCCATCGTTTGTGAGTTTGCGATTAATGCCTCTCCTATTCTTTCCCTACGGAGACTAGAAAGATGGGCACCACAACCGAGCATTTGCCCCAAATCGTGAGCGATACTTCTGATATAAGTTCCAGTACCACATACAATTCTAAAGTGTATAATTGGTAATTCAGTTACGTTGACTTCAAAAGAATGAACTAATATTTCTCTAGTTTTCAATTCAATTTCCTCCCCTCTCCTAGCAAGCGTGTACATAGATTCACCGTTCACTTTTAATGCAGAATATATTGGAGGATATTGCTTTATGCTACCTGTAAGCTGCGCTACAGCTGCTTGTATAGCTTCTAGCGTAATAGCAGAAGTTTCTTTAAAATTTTCTAGGTTAGATTCTAAATCGTAAGTAGCCGTTGTAGCACCTAGAGTTATAGTGCCGGTATATTCCTTTTCTGCACCCATAAAATCATTTATCTTCTTCGTAAACTTACCTGTACATACTATGAGTAAGCCTGTAGCAAGTGGATCAAGCGTACCTGCATGCCCTACTTTTTTTATCTGAAGTGTGTTTCTAATTTTCCTTACCACATCAAAGGAAGTCCAATGAAGTGGCTTATCTATGAGTATGACTTTACCAGCGGCAAATGCCTCTCGTTGCTCCAATGAAGCTTGATATTGCTTTGAAAATGCAATAGGCGACTCCTCACCTAACTTGGACTTGTGTGTTGCGAAATAAGAACCTTTTAAAGACAATGACAATAAATAATTAGTTAAGCTTCAAAATTAAACAATTTGTTTGGCTTTAATTTCTAAGTATTTATTGATGCTATTGGTAGATAATTCTTCGGGTGAGCTGAGTATCGTGAGAATACCATTATTTCTTAATTCTTTTACGATCAATTTTTTTTCAAAGCTATATTTCTCAGCAATTGTTTTTACATAAATATCGTGTACGTTATCTGCATCGACATTGCTTACTGCTTCTAGCTCTGTGTTTTTAAAAAATACGACCACAAGGACGTGGAATTTTGCAATTGATTTTAGATAGGTCATTTGGCGCTTGCAAGCACTTAAAGTCTCAAAATTAGAATATAGTAATATTAGACTGCGCTGCTTTATTCGTTGCCTTATTTGTAAATAAAGCATTTCAAAATCTGCTTCTTTGAATTGTGTATCTTCTTTATAGAGCGCTTGCATTATCAGTTGCGACTGGCCAGATTTTCGCTCAGCAGGAATAATCGTATCCAATGTTTTAGAAAAACTGATGAGTCCTACTTTGTCTTGTTTCTGCAAGCAAACTGACTGTAATAATAAAATACTATTGATGGCATAATCAAGCAGACTCAATCCATTGAAAGGCATTTTCATCAGCCGTCCTTTATCCAAAATGCAATACACTTGCTGTGATTTTTCATCTATATAATGATTCGTCATTAGCGAACCCTTTCTTGCCGTTGCCTTCCAATTAATAGTTCTTATATCATCGCCGCCTACATAATCCTTTATTTGCTCAAACTCCATACTCTGCCCTATCTTACGGATGCGCTTGTTCCCTTCCCCTTGTACATTTGCAATGGCAGAACGTAACTGTTGATTTCTAAGATGTAAAAAAGATGGATATACTCCAACATCTTTATTTGCAGGAATCACATACCTCCTCACCGCTAGGCCAATCAGAGAACTTACATATACATTTATATTTCCAAAATTATAAGCACCACGCTCCGTAGGCCTTACAGTGTATGCAATATTTCTTTTTTCCAATGCTGAAACTTTTTCCTCTACGGAAAAACCTCGTTCTTGAAATTGTTCAGGAAGCTCATCGATAACTTTAATTTTTACATCAAAAGGATAAGGATTTACCAATGAGATCTTGATAAGATTTTCATCACTATTACTCAGTTTATCATTTACTATTCTATGAGCATTCAACCTGTTTCTTAAGAAAAACAATAAACCAATGTCAATCACAAACAATAATAAACTACTGAAGAAAATTATCGTTGCTGGAACAAATAATTCAGGCATAAAATGTGACACTATGAAAACGATGATGCATAGGCCCGCCACTAAATAAAACCTAGTAGCTACGAATAAATCTTTGATATGTCGACCGTGCGCTTGCAATATTTATCTTGGAATTTCTAATGACTTCACAATGCCCTCAATTAAAATATCTGCCGTAACGCCCTCCATCTCCTTTT
>JBBRHK010000363.1:0-3082 GCA_038222815.1 Chitinophagales bacterium | reverse complement strand
GGTATCTGTCATTGTCTATGCTCAATACATCTAGTAATTCATATATTTTATCAAGTCCTATCTTGTTACCCCATTCTAAAGGTCCTAGAGGATAGCCCGTGCCCAGTTTCATTGCAATATCGATTTCTAGTGGCGAACTTACCTTTTCTTCGATTGCATAATGGGCCTCGTTTATGATCATTGCTAATATCCTAGGAGTTATTAGCCCAATCTCATTAGGTACAAATAGATAT
The DNA here is from genome assembly GCA_038222815.1 of Chitinophagales bacterium. GTDB lineage: Bacteria > Bacteroidota > Bacteroidia > Chitinophagales > Chitinophagaceae > Ferruginibacter. The sequence continues at coordinate 2,849 of JBBRHK010000363.1, read as the reverse complement.
TTTTTATTCATTGCTGTAAATAATTCATCAAGTGCAACGGATGGCGCACCTACAACTTCCCATTGGTTATTTTCTACAAAACTTGGCCAATGATTTACACGATAATAATTTCCTTGGCTTTCTATTGATTTTAAGGTATTTGAAACAGCATTTACCAAAACAATTTTTTCTGTGAATGCATTATGGCCAGTTAAAAGCGATAGATTATTTATAAAAAAAGCGTCAAAGTCTCCTTCTTGTATCACATCTAGAGTATCAAAAAATTGAAGTTCTATATTCCCTGTTTCTAGGCTTTTGAGTACGTTTTCATTATATCCTATAGCGGCTATCCTCATCGTTTTTTATTGCAAATTAAGTTGAAAAATAATAAATGAAATATGAAAGAGAGTTAAGGCAAAAATTTATTAAAAAATTGGCAAAACTTACTTTGAATTAAATTGTTTACTAATATTATAACAATCTTCTGAGAATGCCATTGTCTTTTTAATGGTTAGTTTTACAAAAAATAATTTTATGGCACATCAAGTAATAAAAACAGACCAAGCACCAGCTCCAATTGGCCCTTATAACCAAGCGATACTTGCTGGTAACACACTGTATATATCTGGACAAATAGCGCTTATTCCCGGTACTAGCGAATTGAATAACGCAAGCGTAAGCGCAGAAGCTACTCAAGTGATGACTAATCTAAAAGCGGTGCTTAAAGCGGCGGGTATGAGCTTTGATGACGTAGTAAAGACAACTATTTTTCTTACAGATATGGCATTATTCAATGAGGTAAATGAAGTGTATGGTAGTGTTTTCTCTACTACTAGCCCTGCAAGAGAAACAGTAGCTGTAGTTGGCTTGCCAAAGTATGTGAATGTAGAAATAAGTATGATAGCGGTAAAATGAAAAAAGTAATAATAACAGCGCCTTGTCACATAGTGTTACCTAAGAGCCTGCAAGCAGCGGGCTTTGAGGTGCTAGACACGCCTGCTATTGACTATAACGAATTGCTAGAAGTTGCAAGTAAAGCCGAGGGACTTGTGGTTACTACCAGAATCAAAGTAGATAGAACATTAATAGATGCAGCTCCAAACCTAAAATGGATTGGAAGATTAGGGAGTGGCTTAGAGTTAATAGATGTGGAATATGCTGCTACGAAAGGTATCGAATGTTATAGTACTCCAGAGGGAAATTGCACAGCGGTAGGTGAGCACGCACTGATGCTGATGCTAAGTGGAATGCGTCATCTTATAAAAAGTAATAGAGAAGTAAAGCAGGGTGAATGGATAAGAGATGATAATAGGGGTACTGAACTTAATGGGAAAACTTTAGGAATTATTGGGTACGGCAACACAGGAACTGCTTTTGCGAAAGCTGCATCAGGACTAGGAATGCGCATTATTGCTTATGATAAATATAAGACAGGGTTTGCCAATGAATATGTAGAGGAAGTAACAGAAGCAGTTTTAAAAACAGAAGCAGATTTTGTAAGTTTTCACGTGCCGCTCAGTGAAGAAAATATTCACCTTTGTGATGCATTATTTTTACAAGAACTACAAAGGCAGCCTTACATCATAAATACTTCCAGAGGCACTGTAATTAATCAAAAGGATTTATTAGAAGCGCTCAACATTGAACAAGTTTCTGGCGCTGCGCTAGATGTATTGGAGAACGAAAAGTTATCTTCTTACAATGAAGAAGAAGCTGAAATTTTTGAGGCGCTTAATGGCCTATCTCAAGTTACTATTACACCACATATAGCTGGCTATACCCACGAGGCTTACTACAAGATGAGTGCTTTTTTACTTAATAAATTAGGCATTCAAATAGTAGAATAACTAGATTTAACTTCTTATATTTGTCTTATATGCAACGCTCCGGGAGTTATCCGGGAGCGTTGTATTTTTTTTAGTACCTATAAAAGAAATTGTGATGGCAGAAATAAATTATGTATCCCAAATAACCTTTGATAAAATGCAAGCAGATTTGCATAGGTTAAAGTCAGTAGATAGACCAGCAGCTAGTGCAGCCATAGGCGAAGCAAGAGAAAAGGGTGACTTAAAAGAAAATGCAGAATACGATGCAGCAAAAGAGGCACAAGGTCTTTTGGAGGCAAAAATAAATACGCTTGAAGGAGCATTGGCCAATGCTAGGATATTAGACGAATCTACGATTGATAAAAGCAGGGTAAGTATTCTTACAACGGTAACAGTGACTAATTTGGGCACGAATAAAACTTTGACCTATCAGATTGTATCAGAAAGTGAGGCCGATCTTAAAGCAGGAAAAATTTCTGTAACTTCTCCTATTGGTAGAGGACTATTAGGAAAAAAGAAGGGTGAAATTGCGGAAGTAACAGTGCCAGCAGGGATTTTAAAACTAAAGATTGAAGACATCACGGTGTAAAAAGTAATTATGTCTATTTTTTCAAAAATCATATCAAAAGAGATACCGGCAGCAATCGTAGCAGAAGATGATGATTTCATTTGTTTTTTGGATATAGCACCACTTGTACGTGGGCACGCACTAGTAGTGCCAAAAGTAGAAGTAGATAAAATTTACGATGCCTCAGATGAAGTGCTGTCTCGTATGCTAGTCTTTGCAAAGCCAATTGCCAAAGCCATAGAACAAGCATTTCCTTGCCGGCGTTGTGGAATGAGTGTAGTAGGACTTGAAGTGCCACACGCTCATTTACACTTAGTGCCTTTACAAACTGCAGATGATTTGAATTTTACCAGAGCGAAGATTGTGGTGAGTAAGGAGGAGCTTGAGGAAGATTTGGGGAAGATAAAGGCTGTGTTGTGATTTATCAGAAAACTCTTTTCATTAGTTATTATGACGCCTAGATTCGTGTTCCACTA
>JBBRHK010000362.1:0-3105 GCA_038222815.1 Chitinophagales bacterium | reverse complement strand
GCGTCCGAATCCACGCGTAACTGCTAACGTAGGTGCTTATCCGAAAAACATTAAATTTAATCCCGTAACTGCGGTTATACTAAACGTTGTATGCAATGTAAAACACGAAACAAATGAATCCTTTATTACTGTTTGAAAAATGGTTTTCTGAAGAAAAAGAGCTAAGTAATTTAAAATTACCTGCTGCCTGCTGTTTATCTACCATTGGATTAGATGGATACCCAAATTCTAGATTTGTTTCTTTAAAAGAAATTAAGAACGAATCATTTGTAATTACAGGCTCTTTAAATTCAAGAAAAGGTAGAGAAATTGAAAGTAATTCAAAAGCCTCACTTTCATTTTGGTGGACTTCTACAGAAAGACAAATTAGAATACAAGGAGATGTTTCAGAAATTCCTAAGTCTGATGCTGAAATTTACTTTAAGCAAAGGAATAGAGACTCAAAAATTGTATCTACTATTTTTGAGCAAGGGCAGGAAATTCAAGACATATCATATATGCAAAAGCTTTTCGAAGAGAAGAAAGCAGCGTTAGGAAATAAAGAAATTGAACAGCCGAATAATTGGGGAGGTATTTACATTAAACCTGTCAGGATAGAGTTTATGGAGTTTAAAAAAAGTAGACTACACGAAAGAAAACTTTTTGAACAAGCCAATAGTGGATGGAAAATGATAATACTGCAACCATAATACTTTCTATGAATAAAAAGATTGCATATGTAACCGATATTCACTTAGATGAAAAATTTCCTATTGACCAAGGAGTAGACACTCGCAAAAATTGGAAAATGATACTTAATGATATTTCCAAAAGAGGTATAGGAGAAATCATATTTGGAGGAGATATTGGAGAAAAAACTGTAAATAAATGGTTTTTTGAATCTCTACGGAATTATGATATTGCCATTACTTTAGGGAATCACGATTACTTTGATGAAGTAATAAATCACTACAGTTTTGGAGTCGCTGAAAACCGAACTGAACTTTACTATAGTCAAGAACGTGACTACTACAAATTTCTATTTTTAGACTCAAGCTCAGGCTCAATAAGTCGAGAACAATTTGATTGGTTTAAAAAGGAACTCTTAACAGAAAAAAATATCATTCTCTTTATTCATCATCCTATTTTAGCTATTGACGTTGAAGTAGATAAGCAATTTGCCTTAAAAAATCGAAATCTTCTAAAAACAGAACTACAGAGTATTGAAAATGATGTTGTTATTTTCTGTGGTCATTATCATTTCGAAGATGAAAGAAGTAATAGAAATATCCGACAGTATATTACTCCTGCAAGTTCTTATCAAGTGGAGAAAATACCAAATGAAATCAAAGTTAACAATGACTCATTTGGATATAGAATTATAGAATTGAATAAAAAGGAAATTAATACAGACATAATAATGTTTCTGTAAAATAAAAACACAGCATACAACACTAAATATAAAACAGCAAAAAAAGCCGTTTCATATTCTAAACGTGAGGGCAAATTTAGGTACGGTAAAGGGACATCCTTTACAAAGTTAAAGGGACATAGTTTACACTTTTAAGATTCATAAATTGCTTGAAAAAGCGATTTATCATGGTCTGGAAAGCAAAAACTAAAATGGAACAAAAGGTAGAATTCATTCACGAATGGTTAACCCAACAGTACACCATCACAGAACTTTGTAGGTCATTTAATATATCGCGACCTACCGCTTACAAATTGATTTTTCGGTATGAAAAAATGGGACTATCTGGCTTAATTGAGCAAGAAAGAGCCCCGATTAATCATCCTAACAGAACCGATCAGAAAGTTGAGGATTCAATTCTAAAATTAAAGAACAAACACATGCTCTGGGGCGCCAAGAAAATCCGCATATTGTTGTTTAAACAGTATCCTGAAGAACTTATTCCAAGTGTGGTTACGGTTCACAACATTCTTTTCAAAAACGGTCTAGTTAAACCACAAAAGCGAAGCAGAAGAGTCAAGCCTGTGTATCCAATTTTCGACCCCAAGAAGTGCAATGAAGTTTGGAGCGCAGACTATAAGGGGAAGTTTTTAATGGGTAATAAAATATACTGCCATCCGCTTACTATTGCCGATTCCAAAAGCAGGTTTTTGTTTTCTGCAAAAGGACATTACAAAGAAAACTTTATCTCTGTTAAGCAAGAGTTTACAAAGGTTTTTAGAAAGTATGGCATCCCAAAACAAATACATACCGACAACGGAAGTCCCTTTGGATCTGTAGCTGCTATTCAAAGATATACCAGGCTATCGTATTGGTTTATTGAACTGGGAATAGATCCCGTTTATTCCGATCCGGCACGACCAGATCAGAATGGACGACACGAGCGTATGCACCGTGATTTAAAAGCAGCTTGCGCCAAGCCCTCGTCATTCGATTTGAAGGCCCAACAGCGCAGTTTAAATCGATTTGTAAAAGAATACAACCACATAAGGCCCCATGAATCTTTAGGGATGAAAACACCTGCGGATTGCCATGATTTTTCCAATAGACCATACCCTGAAAAAATAACAAATTATGACTATCCATCAACCATGAAAGTGATGAAGGTGTGCCAAAATGGATCTATGCGGTGGAAATCATATTATTGGGTATATTTAACTGCCGGACTTAAAGGAAAATACGTAGGTGCTGAAGATCAAGGAAACGGAATTTGGAGAGTATTTTATAGAGACGTATTTTTAGGTTACTTTAACGAAAATAACATAAGAGACAAACAAGTATCAATTAGACTGAGTCAAAATCTAGTGTAAAGGATGTGACTTTAACTTTGTAAACCATGTGCCTTAACGAACATGCCAAATAATTAATCAATATTAATACACGCTATGAGTAAAACAATGAAAACTCCTGGGGTTTACATCCAAGAAAAGGATGCCTTCGGAAACTCTGTGGTGCCAGTACCAACTGCTATTCCGGTATTTATTGGATACACAGGTCAGACTTCCTATAATGGGGATAGCCTATTAAACAAAGCGGTAAGGGTTACTTCCTTAGCCGAATTTTTATTGTTTTTTGGAGATACCGCTCCTAAAGTTCAATACAACATTACTTCCAATTTTAATAATAGCGATGCAAATGCCGACTTTTCGATTGAT
>JBBRHK010000361.1:0-3109 GCA_038222815.1 Chitinophagales bacterium | reverse complement strand
TAAATATTGCCGGCGGTATAAAAGTAGATGATCCTTCACTCGACCTTGCTATTGTATGTGCATTGCTCAGCAGTTATGAAGATGTACCGTTGAATGCACATATTTGTTTTGCAGGGGAAGTAGGCCTGAGTGGAGAAATTAGAGCTGTGAATAGGATAGAGCAAAGAATAGGCGAAGCAGAAAAGCTCGGATTTGAAAAGATCGTCTTGAGTAAATACAATGCCAAGGCTTTAGATAAAATGAAAACAAGTATTGAAATTGTAGCCTTATCAAAAGTGGAAGAATTGTATAGATATTTATTTTAGTTATGAGTTATTAATTATTAGTGATTAGTTTTTTGCATAAGCGCATATCTTGAATATTAAAGAAGATGAATATTAGGAGGTTAGTCAGTAGCTAAATAGCTGTAGAATAGCTTGAATATAAATAGGTTTATTCGCCATAGCGGATAAAATCTGCTATGTTCGATAGCAAATAATTGTTTATTAAGAATAGTGTAACTCAGAAATCATTCCTACAAATGCAAGTACTTACTAATTTTCTAAAAGAAACATTGCAGCTCTGCTATCCGCATTTTTGCAGCGGCTGTGGGGGAGATAGCCTGCGGAGAGTTGAATTAGTCTGCACCGAGTGTCTTTATAATTTGCCCTATACCCAATTCGAATCGGTGAATGAAAATCCTGTAATGGATGTATTAAAGATTAGGCTCAACTTGGCTTCGGCAGCTTCTACCTTTTACTTTCATAAAGGGAATATTGTACAAAATTTATTGCACGAATTAAAATATAAACAGAATAAAGAAATAGGCTTGTATCTCGGTAATTTAATGGGCAAAAAATTGCTGGAAAGTAGTAAATACAAAACCATTGATGCCCTACTTCCCCTCCCTTTGTACGCTAGCAAAGAACAGAAGCGTGGGTATAATCAAGCTGCTTTATTATGTCAAGGAATTTCTGCCGTTACAAATATTCCTATACTCACGCAAGTGCTCATACGGAAGCGTGCTACAGAAACCCAAACTAGAAAGCATAGAGGAGAGCGCTGGGAAAATGTGGAAGGAAGTTTTTCCATTGAAGATGAAGGTTCTTTGATGGGCAAGAAGGTCTTACTCGTAGACGATGTATTGACCACCGGAGCTACCCTAGAAGCTGCAGGCAAAATATTAAATGATATAAAAGGGCTGCAATTACATATTCTTACCACAGCCTTTGCAAAAAGTTAAGGCATATTCTTTCCTCTACATTTTTAGTTTAGATTTGTGGCAAAATCAAATGTTTACTTTGAAGCAGTACTTTTTTTTCCTCCTTTTATCTTGTACACTTATCATAGGTTGTGGTAAAGATGAATTTATCAGCAGTAAAGATGCAGTTCTTAGAACGAGTACTGATACGATAAAATTTGATACCGTATTCACAACTGCAGGGTCTATCACAAAATCTTTTAAAATTGTAAATGGGAATAATAAATTGCTTCGTATTTCTTCCTTGCAGATAGCAGGTGGGGCAGCATCTGCTTATAAAATAAATGTGAATGGAGTAGCTGGTAGTACTTTTTCGGATATTGACATTAGGGCAAATGATAGTATCTATGTTTTTGTAAAAGTGAATATCAATCCTACTGCAGTAAATCAGCCATTTATTATTGAAGACAGCATCAAGATTGATTATAACGGTAATAGCAGAAATGTTCAACTACAAGCCTACGGTCAAAATGCGACTTACCTCAACAACCGAACATTTGTAACTGATACCATTCTTACAGGTGAACGTCCATTTGTAATCCTAAAAGGATTGAATGTAAGTGCAGCTGCAAAACTTACAATTCAATCTGGGACTAAAATATATTGTCACGCAGATGCTCCTATTCTCATCAATGGTAGTTTGATATTAAATGGAACACCCTCCAATAAGATTATTTTTACTGGCGATAGGCTAGATGAACCATATAATAATTTTCCTGCTTCTTGGCCGGGCATATATTTGAATGCTACTAGCAAAGACAATTATTTTTCGGATGTAATTATTAAGAATGCCTATCAAGGCCTTGTAGTGCAGCAGCCTGCGTCTAATGCTAATCCAAAATTGATAGCTCAGCGTTGTGAGATCAGTAATGCTTTTGAAGTAGGAGTATTGTTAGCCAATACCACAGCCAATTTTAGTAATTGCTTGATAGCAAGAAGTGGAGTAAATCTGGCCATCATCGCCGGCGGTACATATAATTTTGACAACACAACTATTGCAGGGTATAGTAGTTTATATAAGCCGCACTTAGACCCAGGAACTAGCATTTCAAATTCTGGAAATATAGGAGGCGTAAGTGTGGATAATAATTGTACAGCTAATTTTACCAACTGTATTTTTTGGGGAGAAGAAGGAATTGTAAAAAATGAAATTGTTACCCAGCGACAAGGAGCTTCTGTTCTAAATGTTCTTCTAAGAAATTGTATTTACAGAGCGGAGCAGGCTCCAACAAATACAACATTTAGTGCTAGTATCGCTAACCAATCTCCTTTATTTGATAGTGTAAATGTTGGTAGAAATATTTATGATTTCCGTATCTCAAATCCTACAGCACCTGGTATTAACAGAGGAATCTTATCATCTACAACTTTTGATTTAGATGGTAAAAGCCGAAACATAGGTGTCACAGATATAGGTTGCTACGAGCGACAATAATTTTAGCGAAAATATTTTATGGTAAAAAGCACGATTTCTTTTTTCTTAATTAGTATTCTAATAATTTTTTCTGCGCTTCCTATGAAAGCTCAAGATACTAGCCGATTGAGAATTTCAATCATTACTTGTGAGCCAGGCTCAGAGCTGTACTCTTTATTTGGGCATTCAGCCATTAGAGTAGTGGATAGTAATTTTGTAGCAGATGTAATTTATAATTATGGCACTTTCGACTTTGGAGATCCAAACTTTTATCAAAAATTCGTGCAAGGAAAATTGAAATACTATCTGAGCATTGAGCGCTCAGACGATTTTATATCAGACTACACAGTTGACAATAGAACAGTTACAGAGCAAGTGCTTATTCTTACTGCTATTGAAAAAATAAGTATAAGAGACGCCCTTGCAGAAAACATAAAGGAAGAAAATCGATTCTA
>JBBRHK010000360.1:0-3118 GCA_038222815.1 Chitinophagales bacterium | reverse complement strand
AACTTTATTGGCAAACGGGCAGAAATTACAGCCAATTACAACATCTGTAATCCATTTTTTTGTTTGAGCAATTATTTCCTCCGCTTTAGACATTTGATCTTATTAATGACTTTTATATACCCCTGAATTAATTCGCTTCCTTTTTAATCATACGAGTAAACAACTCATACACTCTCCTCATCTCCTCCTCCCCTTCCAATAATTCTAAATGCTTATCAATTGTTGCTTTATCCTTCCTAACTGCGGGACCAGTTTGTAACGCAGCAGGCGAAGTAGCTGTTACTTTCATTGCAGTAGCTTTCAAAAGCGGCAGCAACAGCGAAAAGTCAAGATTATTCTTAACACAATATTCATAAGCCAATGTAAATAAATAATTAGAAAAATTATTGACAAATACAGCACTGAGATGATACCTTAAGCGATTTTCGTCGCTCACTTCAAAGTAAATATTGCTCAATTGTGCTGCAATGCTACCTAGTTTTGTGCTGACTATTTTTGTATTCCCATCAAATAAGATTGGAATCTCATTTACATTTTTATCCTTTTTGCTAAGGCTTTGTAAGGGATAAAGTACTCCGTATTCCTTGGCAAAAGGAAGCAGTACTTCCTTTGAAATAGCGCCTGCTGTATGCACCAAAATTGGATTACCTGGAAAATTTACCCCAGCAACTTCCGTCACGGCAGCATCACTTACGGCTATTATTACCAAGTCAGCTTCAGGAAAACCCTGTGAAGTGATGGACTGATAACTTGTACCATACAGAGCAGCTAACTCTTGCCCTTTCCTCTCATTTCTTGCTAAGATAGCTACCAATACAAGCTCTTTGCTTTGATGAACGAGCCCGCAAAACGAACTCGCCACATTGCCAGAACCTACCACAATTACAGAAATCATCTTCATAAATTTTAAATAGACTTACTGTGAAAATAGTACAATATTATGAGCCCTTATGTCAAAAAGAGAAGTGCAATTTTAGTTTAGCTTATAAGAGTATTAAAGCCATTTTTTAATTTTTATCTATTATTGCAACTATATAAATGCATATTTACCGTATATATTTGCGAGTAAGATAACATTTGAAATAGTGAAATGGCATCGATCATATAACGACAAACAGATTATTTTTTATATAAATTATGGCAAAAAACTTATTAATTGTAGAGAGTCCGGCGAAGGCAAAAACGATAGAAGGAATCCTAGGAAAAGACTTTGAGGTAAAGAGTTGCTTTGGGCATATACGAGACCTAGAGAAGAATGACATGGGGATAGATATAGCCAATAAATTTAAACCCACCTATATCATTTCTCCAGAAAAAAATAAGGTCGTAACAGAGCTTCGTGCCTTAGCAAAAAAAGCGGATGAAGTATGGCTAGCATCGGATGAGGATAGAGAGGGGGAAAGTATAAGTTGGCATTTGGCGGAGGTTTTAAAACTTGATCCGTTAACCACTAAACGAATTGTTTTCCACGAAATTACTAAGCCAGCTATTCAAAAAGCGGTTCAGAATCCGAGAACCATCAATATGGATCTCGTAAATGCACAGCAAGCAAGGCGTGTGCTAGATAGAATTGTGGGTTTTGAATTGAGCCCTGTATTATGGAGAAAAATAGGACAGCAAGGCGGGTTAAGTGCAGGCAGGGTGCAGAGTGTAGCGGTAAAGCTTATTGTAGAGAAAGAAAGAGAAATCAACAAATTTGTACCTGAAAGTAGCTTTAAAGTTGAAGCATTATTGGTAGCTAAAGATAACTTTGATAGAGCTGTACAATTTAAAGCAGAGGGTGATAGAGCGAAAGACGAAGCAGGAGCCAATGCATTTTTAGAATCTTGTAAAGCTGCTAATTATAAAGTAAAAGATATAGTCGTTCGACCAGGGAAACGCACGCCTGCTGCACCATTTACCACTAGTACTTTACAACAAGAAGCTAGTAGAAAGCTAGGCTATGGCGTAACAAAGACAATGCTACTCGCACAAAAATTATATGAGAGTGGAAAGATCACTTATATGAGAACGGATAGCGTAAGCCTGAGTGATACTGCTACAGAAGCTATAAAGGATGAGGTGACCAAAAGTTACGGAAAACAATATGTAGAGGTAAGAAAATTTAAAAATAAAAATGAATCTGCACAAGAGGCGCACGAAGCCATTCGTCCTACATATATGGATCAGCATAGTATTGCAGATTTTGAAACAGGAAAACTCTATGAGCTAATATGGAAGCGGACTGTAGCCAGTCAGATGGCAGATGCAATACTAGAAAAAACGACAGCAAAAATTGAAATCTCTACCAATAAAGCTTTGCTAACTGCTAGTGGCGAGGTTATAAAATTTGATGGCTTCCTTAAATTGTATATGGAAGGAACCGATGATGATGATGTAAATACAAAAGAAGATGAAGCGCAATTACCAGCAATGACTGTGGGGCAAGAATTAGGATTTGTAGCAATGCTTGCTACGGAGCGATTTACCCGTCACAGTGCTAGATATAGCGAGGCTGCATTAGTAAAAAAAATGGAGGAGCTAGGCATTGGCAGACCAAGCACCTACGCCCCTACTATCTCTACAATAGTAAAGAGAAATTATGTGGTGAAGAAAGAGAAGGAAGGAGAGCAAAGAAACTATCAAGCATTACGACTGGAAAATGATGTGATCAGCACTAAAACGCTTTCTGAAATAACTGGAGCAGAGAAAGGAAAACTATTCCCTACGGACTTGGGTCTTGTAGTTACAGATTTCTTGAGTGAGCATTTTAAAGATGTGATGGATTATTCTTTCACAGCAGGAATAGAAAAAGAATTTGATGACATAGCAGAAGGCAAGCTTGTGTGGAATGATATGCTGCAGGAATTTTACGAGCCTTTTCATAAAGGTGTACAGCATACATTAGAGAATGCAGACCGTGCGGTGGGTGAGCGCTCACTTGGTGAAGGTGAAAATGGCAAGCCTATTATTGCAAGAATGGGAAGGTATGGCCCAATGGTACAACTCGGTTCGGCAGAAGATGAAGAAAAACAATTTGCTAAACTAAAAGAAGGACAAAGTATTGAAACCATTACGCTAGAAGAGGCGTTAGATTTATTTAAACTTCCGCTTACGCTCGGCGCACACGAAGAATTGC
>JBBRHK010000359.1:0-3139 GCA_038222815.1 Chitinophagales bacterium | reverse complement strand
AGGTAATTCATTGAAAAATTCATTTACAAAACCATTTAAAGATTTTGAAAAAGGGCTGTTCATTTTTACGTTTGTCATTTTTATAAATTTTATTTTTTAGGAATAACTATTTGAAATAAAGATTGCAAATTGGAGACCAATCTAATAGGACTGCAATAATGGCTGCTTTAATTACAACTTAGTGCCACTATGACGTATTTTTTGTATTATCACTGTCAAAATATTCTTTTATTAATGCTATTGTAAATCTTAGTCTAGCTCAAATTATATACCTTGTTTTATCGTAATTTTGCATTCTAAAAAATACAAAATATGTACCCAGAACAAATAGTAATACCAATGAAAGAAGAGCTAACAGATAATGGCTTTTCTGAACTTCTAACTGCCTCAGATGTAGAAACGAAGTTGAATGAAGAAGGAACTACACTAGTTGTAATTAACTCAGTATGTGGATGTAGCGCAGGTACTGCACGACCAGGTGTTTTGATGGCTGTAAATAACGCTACCAAAAAACCAACCAATATTACAACAGCATTTGCAGGTTTTGATATTGAAGCTGTAAATAAAGTAAGAGAGCATTTGATGCCTTACCCACCATCTTCTCCAGCCATTGCATTGTTTAAGAATGGCGAAGTAGTACATTATATAGAGCGTCACAATATTGAAGGAAGAAGCGCACAGATGATTGCTGAAAACCTTATTGCTGCGTTTGATGAACATTGCGGAAACTAAGTACCAATAAAAATTTAAAACCTCTTTTTTGATTTCTCAAATTAGAGGTTTTTTTTGCCTATATTTCCATTTTAAATGTAGCTTTTAACTAGCTTATTGTTTATCGATATCATAAAATATGTATCCTAATTTATATTATTTATTCAAAGACTTGTTTGATGTAGAATGGCCTACATTAAAAGTGCTGAATACTTTTGGCCTGATGGTAGCTCTGTCATTTGTAGCGGCAGGTATCGTATTTACGAGCGAGCTGAAACGAAAAGAAAAACTTGGTTTGCTACTACCAAGAGAAGAAGAGATTACAGTAGGCAGACCAGCTTCTATTTTTGAATTATTTTTTAATGGACTCGTTGGCTTTTTCTTTGGGTATAAAATCATAGGACTTCTTTTTGGAAGACCAGAAGATGTAAATCCTCAGGAATATATTTTTAGTAGTGCAGGTAGTATTGTAGGAGGTCTTGCCATTGCCGCTGTAGTAGCAGGTCTTAAGTATTATGATAGAAAGAAACACCAATTAAAAACACCAGAAACTAGAAAAGTAAGAATCTGGCCGCACGATAGAGTAGGGGATATTATTATTCTAGCTTTGGTATTTGGTATTCTTGGTTCTAAATTATTTGATAGCCTAGAACATTGGGATAAATTTATCGCCAATCCAATTGAAAGTTTATTAGCACCAGCTGGATTAACTTTTTATGGTGGGCTTATTATGGCAACAGTGGCCATAGTGTGGTTTGCTTACCGTAAAGGAATTAAAATAAAACATCTTGTAGACTCCGCGGCACCAGCAATTATGATTGCCTATGCAGTAGGACGAATAGGTTGCCAAGTAGCAGGCGATGGCGATTGGGGAGTTTTTAATAGTGCTTACATTAGTGATGAAGTTGGTAATGTTTCGCTTGCGCAAGGAGATGACTTCAAAAATAGTTTAGGAAAAAATGCTTCTTATTTTACGAATGGTTCTACAAAAAATGAGGAAGGAAAAGAAGAACAAGTAACAGATAGAACTTACGGTAGTTTAGAAAATGTCCCTTCTAGATATTGGAAAGGGCCATCGTTTTTACCTAATTGGATGTTTGCCTACAGCTTTCCACAAAATGTGAATGATGATGGTATTGTGATGCCAGGTATTACTGACGAACATAATAGAGTATTACCGCATCCAGTAATTCCGACATCATTTTACGAGACAGTTATTTGTGGTTTGATGTTTTTACTAATGTGGCTTCTACGACGAAGAATAATTATTCCTTGGTTGATGTTTGGCTTCTACTTGGTGCTCAATGGAATGGAAAGATTCTTTATTGAAACAGTAAGGGTAAACAAAGTGTACGCTGCAGGAGGATATAATTTATCACAGGCAGAAATTATTGCGTTGTGGTTAATAGCAGCAGGCTTAGCGCTTTCGGTATTTGCATTTGTAAAAAGAAAAACCTTATAGTTATTAGTGATTTTGACAGACGATGAAATTCAAATTTTCAATATTATTAGCAGGACTATTTACCTTGACTTGTTCATTTGGTATTGGTTATAATTGGGCGCAAGCTTGGGTAGACGAAATTATAATCTCCAAAGTTGACCTGTCAAAATCTGTTCGTCAAAAAATTGATAAAAAAAAACTAACCTTAATTTTGTTAACAAAAAAGAACCTTATAACCACAAAATCAAACGGCAACACATATTTGCGCTGTTTCCTAATTAATGACACTGACACAGTAGCTATAATTGGTCGTTCAGACGCAACGATAACAGGATTTTCTACGGAAATCTTCAAGGATAAAGTATGGCAGCATTTTCAACAGAATATTGGTTCGGGTTGTGGCAATTCGTATTGGACACAGAAATTAGAGTCACAAAAAGCTCTTTCTATACAACTTGACCACGCAGAGAATGGTCCTATAAAAGTACCCTTCAGATTAAAGTATAATCATAATGAGACCTTGATTTATTCTAATGTAATCACTGTGGACATAGACCAAAAGAATTTCGATAGAGTTGGTGTAACAAAATAATAAACTACACGCAATATTAATATTGCCAATAATTTCTTCAATATTGGAAGAATCAGCAGCTTTAATTCGGTTGGACTTAAGTTCAAGGCTTGACGAATAAAGCAAAGCATTAGTTCTTATTATTTACCTTCATAGAAAAGCTAAGTGGCTGTTCCGGTAGACAGAATTCTAATTCAAAACAATCGGCAATACCTACAGTCATTTAATAGTAGTAATTATTCTTTTTTTCTACGTTCAAAATGGTAGCGTAGAATGATTTTTATTCGGTTCAATTATTATCTAGGCTACTCCTCTGTGCTTTTTCTAAAAATTAAAAATGAATAAATTAAAAAAGAAAATTAAATTTGACAACACTCATCACTCATAACTAATAACTCAAAAAGATGCCTTCATTC
>JBBRHK010000358.1:0-3179 GCA_038222815.1 Chitinophagales bacterium | reverse complement strand
CTATTACGGAGAATAAAATGAGTTTGGCAAGGGTGTTTACGCTAATGTCCCAAAGAATAGTGCCACCTGAAGAGGCCAATGATGATGAAAAAGCTTTAGTAGAAATAGCGATGTGGGCAAGCGAGCCTATTCCTTTTGATCCTATGGAGATAGCATTACATAAGGCGTACAGCGACTTGTTTAGCACAGATGAAAGGCCAATATTTAAATTAGTTCACGAATTTCCTTTAGGTGGAAAACCACCAATGATGACTCATATTTTTAAAGATAATAATGGACAGCGAATTATAGCAGCGAAGGGAGCGGCAGAGGCACTGATGAATGTCTCTAATTTGTCAAAAGAAGAAACGATTCTAATTAATAAAGCTATACAAGATATTACTAAAGAAGGATATAGAGTTTTGGGCGTTGGTGAAAGTGATTTTATTGGTGATGACTTTCCTATGAAACAGCAAGAATTAAAATTTAAATTTCTAGGAATTATAGCTTTTTACGACCCTCCAAAAAAGAATATCGAATCTGTTTTGAATGATTTTTATGATGCGGGTATTCAAGTGAAAATAATTACAGGCGACAATGCCGAAACAACAACAGCTATTGCGCAGCAAATTGGATTTAGAGGTATTGAAAATAGCTTGACTGGAGATGAATTGATGAATTTATCTGATGCAGAACTAGAAGAAAAAGTAATGCAGACAAATATTTTCACAAGGATGTTTCCAGAAGCTAAACTGAGAATAATTACAGCACTTAAAAAAGAAAATCAAATTGTGGCAATGACGGGTGATGGGGTAAATGACGGGCCAGCTTTAAAAGCTGCACACATTGGAATTGCAATGGGAAAGAAGGGAACTGAAATAGCTAAACAAGCAGCTTCCCTTATTTTAATAGACGATGATTTGTCAAAAATGGTAGATGCTGTGGCAATGGGCAGAAGAATTTATACAAACCTCAAAAAAGCAATTCAGTACATTATATCCATTCATATTCCTATTATTCTTACAGTATTTATTCCGTTGGCACTAGGTTGGGTTTATCCAAATATATTTTCACCTGTTCATATTATTTTTTTAGAATTAATAATGGGGCCAACCTGCTCTATTATTTTTGAAAATGAGCCAATGGAGAAAAATTTGATGAATAGAAAGCCTAAACCATTTACTACTACTTTTTTCAATTGGAAGGAATTAACTACAAGCATTATTCAAGGATTAGCTATTACAGCAGGCACTTTGTTTGCCTATCAATATTGCGTTTCCCAAGGACTTAATGAAGCACATACAAGAACAATTGTGTTTACAGTTTTAATTGCTGCTAATATATTTTTGACCCTCGTAAATCGTTCTTTTTACTACTCCATATTTACTACTTTGACATACAAGAATAATTTGGTTTTGCTCATTATTGCAGTCACAATCATAATCACAGGGCTATTACTTTTTATTCCTGCATTCACAAGCTTCTTTCAGTTTACCACAATTAGTATGTCAGAATTATGTCTCTGCATAGGGATAGGATTTGTGTCGGTAATTTGGTATGAATTGGTTAAAATAAACACAAGATTGAAACAAATGCATTAAATGGTGAGGCTATCAGTAGGTGAATATCTGTTTTACTCTATCTGCAATTGACCATACCAATAACTTTTGTGTACATTTATCCTACACTTAAAACAATTCCTCAATGCGCAACTCCATCATCATTGCAATTATTGCTGCTATTGCTGCTATCGTATCTTTTGCCTTCTTAGCAAATGCTTACAAATATAAATTCAAAGCGCAAGAGGTGGTGAGTGTGACAGGTAGTGCAGAGACAGATTTTACAAGCGACCAAATTATATGGAGAGGTAGTTATGATAGAAAAAACTTTGATCTTAAAGCTGCTTATGTTTCTTTAAAGGAAGATGAAACAACTATAAAAAATTATCTAAAGAATAAAGGCGTAGTGGATAGTGAGATGGTATTTTCTGCAGTGAATATTGATAAGCAGTTCAGCTACAGATATGATGAAAACGGAAGACAAACGGGAAGCGACTTTACAGGTTATAACCTTAGACAGGATGTAACTATTGATTCGAGAAATATTGAACGAGTTGAAAAAATATCGAGAGAAATTACAGAATTGATTCAAAGTGGTATCGAATTAAATTCTTCTGAACCTTCGTATTATTACACCAAGCTTAGCGAATTAAAAATTGATTTGCTAGCAAAGGCAGGAGCAGATGCGAAGCTGAGAGCAGAAACAATTGCTAAAAACTCTGGGTCTGGCCTTGGAAGAATACTTAAAGCAAGTATGGGTGTCTTTCAAATCACAGGGCAAAACTCTAACGAAGACTACAGCTATGGCGGCGTTTTTAATACAAGCTCTAAAGATAAAACGGCCTCCATTACTTTAAAGGCCGAATACGCAGCAGACTAAAAACATTACGGTTTTAAGTACACGACCACACAAGCTCCTTTACCTAGCTGAGAATTAATTTCAATTGTGCCGTTTAAAAAGTCTAGTCTAGATTGTATGTTCTTTAATCCGACACCAGATTTGAATTCAACATCGCTGCTGTCGAACCCTACACCATTATCTTCCACTGTAGCAGTATACCCATCAGCGTCATTTACTACATTGATATCTAATGAAGATGCTTTACTATGTTTTACCGCATTATTTATCAGTTCCTGTAAAATTCTATACAGCATATTCTTTGCTGGACTTGCTTCATTATTTGAAAAACCTTCTGTGTAAAGATTCACCGTCATTAAGTCTGCATTGATCCTGCCCACCAGAGTTTTGAGAGCTAGGTCAAGTCGATTATCAAAACTTTGTAGGGGCATCATTTGATGAGAGACATTCCTTACTTCAATGCAGGCGAGATCAATCAATTCAATTACATTGTCAAGCTGCTCCTTATTTTTTGTAGAGAACTCTTTGGTATTTGCCTCAAATGCGGAAGCATTCATTTTGACTGAACTCATCATTTGTCCTACGCCATCGTGAAGATCTGCGGCAATACGAAAACGCTCCCTATCTTCTGCAGCTAAAATTGCCTCTGCCTTTTCTGCTTGTGCAAGCACTAGTTGTTCTGCTAGTTCCTTTTCTTTCTTTTGTTTATAATCTCTATACTTTTTCTGCGCAAAAATAGATAGCAGAAGCAGTATGCTGGCTAGTCCAAAAAGATAGAGATT
>JBBRHK010000357.1:0-3194 GCA_038222815.1 Chitinophagales bacterium | reverse complement strand
GGTCGCTTAGTAAACCTTGGTTGTGCTACAGGTCACCCTAGTTTTGTAATGAGTAACTCATTTACTAACCAAGTTTTAGCTCAGCTAGAACTTTGGACAAATACTGATGCTTATGAGAATAAAGTATATGTATTGCCAAAGCATCTTGATGAGAAAGTAGCTCGTCTTCATCTTGGTAAAATTGGTGTTGTATTAGATGAATTAACTACTGCACAAAGCAGCTACCTTGGTTTACCAAAAGAAGGTCCTTACAAGCCTGAAATGTACAGATACTAAGTAGAAACAACCTATATTTTGACAATGCCCTTTCATATTTTGAAAGGGCATTGTCTATTGTAGAATGATTATTCGTTTATCATTGAATTAATCTAAATTGCAGGCATAATTAGATCACAATCCCTACCAAGCAAATCGTTAGTATTTTCTATATAACAAATCAATCACTTTGTTATGGTAAGGCAGTCGTAATCTTTCAACAACCAAAACTACCACCCGTTGAAAAAATTTGATGAAGCAGACAGACTATCGGAACTGCACAAGTATAACATTTTAGATACGCTTACAGAAGATGAGTATGATGCTATCACCTACATAGCCTCCGTTATATGTGATGCTCCTATTGCGCTTGTTGCCTTCTTAGATGAGGATAGAAATTGGTTTAAATCACATTATGGCACAGACCTTAGCGAGTCGCCTAGAGCTATATCTTTTTGCCAGCATGCAATTGCACAAACAGAAGATATTCTTGTAATAGAAGATCTCGGTAATGATTCAAGATTCAGGGATAATCCCCTAGTACATATTGATCCAAAGGTAAACTTTTATGCAGGTGCGCCATTAGTGAATAAAGAGGGCTATAGCTTAGGAACAGTTTGTGTTCTCGGTATGGAAAAACATACACTTTCAGAAAAACAACAAAAGGCACTTACCTTATTATCCAAGCGAGTAATGGCTATGCTTGAGCTTCGCAGAACGAATCTTGAGTTAGAGACTCTGAAAGTAGAGTTAGAGATCAAGAATAAAGATTTGGAGCAATTTGCTATGCTCGTATCGCACGATATCAAGTCGCCCCTTACCAGTATAATCCTCGCTAATGAAATGCTTAAGGCAAACAAGGATATAGCTGCTAGCGAAGACAGTCTGAAGTTTATTAGTATAAGTAATAGTTCAGCAAATAAAATTAAGAATTTAGTAGATGGTATTCTAAGTTTTGCAAAGGCAGAGCACGATTTGCTACAAAGAACTAAGATCAATACGAAGCAACTCATACAAGATATTTTTGATTCTCTAAAATTTCCTAAACCCGTAGAATTCTATTTTAAGGGGGTAGATGATTGTTTTGATTTTAATCATGTACAGGCAGAACGAATATTCTTGAATCTTATAAACAATGCCGTTAGATACAACGATAAAAAGCTGGCTATTATTAGCATTGATTGTGAGGATGAAGACGAAATGATCAAATTCATAGTCACAGACAATGGTATAGGTATAAGTGAAAAACAACAAAAAACTATTTTTAATCTTTTTCAATCATCCGCAGAACTTGATAGCTTTGGCGTAAAAGGAACTGGGATAGGGCTTGCCACGGTAAAGAAAATAGTTGAAAATAATGGGGGCGATATTAACGTCAACTCTGAGCTAGGAAAAGGCACAAAATTTATTATCAGACTTCCAAAAGTTTATAAAGTATAGCGTCAATTTGGTATCTCTAAATAATTCTTAAAATTACATTTTGCTAGTGGGCTTATTTTTATTGTGGTATATTTAGATTTATACAATTAACCAAAAAATAAGCTATGATAGTAAAATTCAACACCGATAACCACATCGAAGGCAGCGCTAGTATGAGTGCGCATTTTGAATCACTGGTACAAGAAATGCTGCAAAGATTTGATGAAGATATTACGAGAGTGGAGATCTTTGTGAAAGATGTAAATGCTGGTAAAGATGGCACTCCAGATAAGAATTGTACCATAGAAGCTAGATTAAAAGGAATGGATCCTCTATCTACTAGTGCACAGACGGATGAAGTGCATCACTCAGTAAAACAAGCAGGAGAAAAGATGAAAGCGCTGCTTAATAAAGTTTACGAAAAGAGGCAAAGCCGTTAAAAAAACTTCACATCGGGGGCTGTCAACACTTCAAACTTTAAACTGTATTGTAGTTTTTGTGTGTAAACGGAAATCGCCTCCGATTCTACTAGCCTAATGTAAAGCCCCTTAGGCAATGATGAATTCTTACTGCTGTAAAAGATGATATTAGCATCTTTAGATTTTACATCTTTTGTTTTAAAATCTTTTACAGCAGTTTCTACTAGCTTTTGGAATTTAGCTTTTATTTCCTCGTGTTCTTCTTTTGTATTCGAACCAAAACTTTGACTATACATTACCCTACCTATCTTAGATTTCACTTTTTTGGCAAAAAAATCTTCATCCGTAGTTGTCAGCAACTTTTCAGCTCTTAAATAAAATAAAAAGGGAAGCCAGGTTTGTAGTTTCCCATTTCTATCTAACCTGTAAGCGTTTCTATAATTATTCTCTGCTTCCATGCAAATGGTATTCAAATCAATTAAGTAGTCTTTTTCAAACTTATTGAAGGATTTTCGATAAGATTTGAATTCCAAATTCTCCACTTCAATAGTTTGATTTCTGGTAACAAAAAATGAAATAGTTGACGTAGAAAAACCTCCATTCATTACCTGTAATAAGGAATCATTTACAAAAAAAGCTACTGTACTAACAGAGGTACTTACAATACGAAATCTATTAGAAGCTCCAATAGTAGTATCTAGCGCCTTGGTTTTTGTCCAATTACTTTGATAAAACATTTTGTTATCGTACCGTGGCTCAAAAATGATAAAATGACCATTAGCAGCCGCTCCAAAATGCTGCGCAAATAAATTTATATTGGGCGCAATTCCACCTATCGCTATGCCATAACTGTTATCAGTTATTCCTCCAAGATGTTTTATAGTAAATCGTAAATCTATAAAATCGGCATTCAAACCATCACCAGATTCTTTTTTAAAATCTTTAAAAGCATAGATGGTTTTGGTACTATTATTTTCTAATACTAATTTTCCGTTGCCTACCGTTAGCTTAGCAGAGTCTGCATTTTTATTAGGTTGTATTGTCCAATCATAATCGGCGGTTTTAATAAAGCGCTCTTTATAATTACTTGTTTGAGCCTTC
>JBBRHK010000356.1:0-3197 GCA_038222815.1 Chitinophagales bacterium | reverse complement strand
TACTTTCTATTTATTAAACTATCAAACCTTTCCTTTAATTCGATAGTACTAAGTTCTGCTTTTAATAAACCATAGTTTTGCGGATCACTTGAATATGGATAGGCTGAACCATAGAACAGCAGACGGTTTTCTTCTACCAATAATATATTAGCCAAGCCCTTTATTTGCTGAGTAGTAAAGCACTTTTTCTTAAAATATTTAATAGCTACATCTCGCATCTCTTCATCTGTCCTTTTTGTAGCCATTGATTTTCTTAGGTCAAAAAAATCGTCGTCTGTTGCTTGCGCTTTACAATCTGAGTTAAAAGATAACTTTTCTAACTCTTTCTTGTCAGTCACTTTTATAGTAGATGATTGAGTAGAATCGGGTTTAACCTGTGCATTTTCTATTGAATTGGGATTCTCTAACTCAATATCTAAAAAACGTTTTCCTTCATCCTTTTTAATTGTAGCTTCTTTAACCGACGATCGCTCTGGAACATCGGCTTTCTTTATAACAGAACTTGATTGTACTGTTGGTGGACTAACCAATTTGTCAATATTCACATCAATATACTCCGTAGAATTTTCGCTTTGAATTTTATAAAGTGCCACATATTCTTTGTCACTATTATCTTCTCTCGTTTTTGAAATAAGTTCAACAGCCTTTACTAATTCAGTTGCTGGGATTTCTTCATTTTTTTTAAGTAAATCCTTTGCATCTGGCAGCTTATCATCGCTAGGTATTACGACTGTGTTTGCTACAGAAGCTTCTTTCATTTCTTTAGCCTCTTTCTTGTTTCCTTCATTCTTCATTTCAGTAACCGATTTTGGACTGCTTGCCGCTAGGATCTTTTCATCGTTTTTGTCGCCGGCGTATACAATCTCCATCGTTTGTAAATTAAACAATCCCCATTTACCTTCTCCAAAATTTTTTAGGTTATAACCTGCATCGCCATCAACACTTACAGATAGTTTCTGCGTAGGAAATTCATTTTTAGGAAATCCGATTTGCATATCTAAATCAGACTTGGTAATCTTAGGGATAATAGCGTATCCAGAACTGGTAGAGCTTATCACTTTTGAATCTAATTTCACATAAAATGGTTGCCTGTCATCTGATTGGATGTAAACAAAATGTTGCTGTTGCGCCAAGCAAATATTGGAGCAAAGCGTAGCGAACACTACAAACATTAAGTGAAACTTGATATATATTGACTTCATAAGTAAGAGCAAACTAAAATAAAATTTTGAATTCCCCACATTTTCTAAAAAATTTAACGCTGCCGCTCATACTAAACTGATATAGAATAGACCTATTATTAACTAACATTGCAAAAAAAAACTAGATATGAAAAAAATAATTTGGTTGATGGCCTTTCTTTTACCCCTTATGGCAATAGCTCAGGAAGGAGACGCAGAAGGGGTAGCAGATACCTCTTGGAAGAAAGTATACCGTGGAACTTACGAAAGAATAAACGATGTGGTGCATACAAAACTAGATGTAAAATTTGACTACACTAAGAGTCAAATGATGGGGAAAGAGTGGCTTACATTAACGCCGCACTTCTACTCTACAGATACAGTATTGCTAGATGCCAAAGGAATGGAGTTTAAAGAAGTAGCGATAATGAATGGTACTACCAGAAAGAAATTAAATTATAAATATGATGGAAAGCAAATTAATATAAAGCTTGACAGATTATATGCAGGTGCTGAAAAATACACTTTATACTTTGATTACATAAGCAAGCCAGAAGAAATAGAAAGCGCTGGAAGTGCGGCTATTACAAGTGCTAAAGGGCTTTATTTCATTAACCCAAAAGGGGAAGTACCGAATAAGCCAACACAAATATGGACACAGGGTGAAACTGAGGCTAGTAGCGTTTGGATGGTTACAATAGATAAGCCAAACCAGAAGACTACACAAGAAATTTCAATGACAGTACCTTCTAAGTATGTCACACTAAGCAACGGCTTAAAAACAAGTGAGAAGAAAAACGTCGATGGCACAAGAACGGATACTTGGAAAATGGACCTGCCACACGCTCCTTACCTTTTCTTTATGGGCGTAGGAGATTTTACTATTACAAAAGATACTCCATATAAAGGAAAAGAAGTAAGTTATTACACTGAGCCCGATCAAGCAAAATATGCTAAAGCAGTTTTTGGTGAAACGCCGGCTATGATCAAATTCTTTTCCGAAAAACTAGGAGTAGATTTTCCTTGGCAGAAGTATAGCCAAATTGTAGGCAGAGATTATGTAAGTGGTGCTATGGAGAATACTACTGCAACCTTACACCAAGAAAGCGCTTACCAAAACTTTAGACAACTGACAGATGGCAACAGGTGGGAAGAAACTATTGCACACGAGCTTTTTCACCAATGGTTTGGTGATCTTGTAACAGCTGAGAGCTGGAGTAACCTTACGGTAAATGAAAGTTTCGCAAATTATAGTGAGTACCTATGGGATGAATTTAGATACGGAAAAGATTTTGCAGATGAGCATAATTACGATGATATGCAAGGTTACCTAGGTAGTGGATCTGAGAATAAAAATTTAGTACGTTTCCATTATAGCGACAAGGAAGATATGTTTGATGCAGTAAGCTATAATAAGGGAGGAAGAATACTACATATGCTTAGGAATTATGTGGGTGATGATGCATTTTTTGCTTCACTTAAGAATTACTTGACTACTAACAAATTTAAGGCTGGAGAAGCCCATCAATTAAGATTAGCCTTTGAAGAGGTAACTGGGAAAGATCTTAACTGGTTCTGGAACCAATGGTACTATGGTAGTGGCCATCCAGAACTTAAAATTTCCTACAACAGCAACATTACTGGTATCCCTAACACCACAGAAGTGGTAGTGAGTCAAACTCAAGCATCTGGCAAAGCATTTATGGCGCCTATTGCCATTGATGTGTACACTGCAGGAAAACCTACTAGATATAATGTATGGCTTGAAAATTTATCGGATACTTTTTACTTTGCTACTCCACAGAAAGTAGACTTTATAAATGTAGATGCTGAAAAAACACTTTTAGCAAAAAAGACCGATAATAAAACCGAAGAGCAATTTGCAGCTCAATACAATCTAGGTAAAAACTACATTGACAGATTGGAAGCATTGAATTTCTTCTCCGCTAAAAACAGCCCAGAATTAGCCAAGGGATAGAAAGATAAGTTTGCCGGCCTAAGAGAACTAACGGTAAA
>JBBRHK010000355.1:0-3202 GCA_038222815.1 Chitinophagales bacterium | reverse complement strand
TTAATAAAGTTAAATGGTACTGTTGTGTTAGTAACTTCATCTGTTACAAAGCCGCTTATTGTTACTGGGTTGGCAGCATAATCGTGTAATACATTTGAGAAATTACGAATCGTTGCTTTTACAACTTCGTTATTAGTGTAGGAACAATTAGGTGCAGTAATAGCCTCAAAGCCTACATCTACGGCAGCAGTTTCTTGAATGGCAGTAATGTTTGCATTTAAGCTGCTTGTTGATTCTGTCCAATTTGTAAAACCGAGATTACTATTGTAACTTTTTTGAGGTAACGGTGGGTATTGCGTAAAAAACTTTAAACCCATATTGGTAGCTTGTTTTTGAGCTACTACTACATAGTAATCATCAGTAACTGCTACACCAGTTGGTATAGGTATAATTACTTCATTTCTGTCGTTAGTTCTAAATTCTGAAGAAGTAAAAATTGGAGTTGTACCAGGGATGTTACTCGTGCCATTATCCTCATAAATTTGCACTTCAACTAAGATATTGTTTGTATTAAAAGCTATCCTTACCTGCGATAAATTTCTAGTTCCAGAGCCAAATATTTTTGTAGCTATCATAGCAGTGGTACTATTAAATCCAAAACCGCTTAGGGTTATTTTATCTTCATTATATATTTTTAAAACATTTTGTGTAACGGTTTGTGTTGTTTGTAGGCTGTTGTTTTCTGTTCGGTCATCTATTGCTGGGCTTACCGAAATGTTTACATTTTGTAAGCCTTTTGCTGCTGCTACAAATGGGGTAAAACTAATTATTTGAGAAGCACCTGCGGCTAGGCTAGTAATGTTTATCGTTTGGGTATTGCTATTAGCCCCGCTCAGTGTAAGGGTTACAGGAATATTAGTTGCTGTAGTAGTGCCCTCGTTTTTTATAAGCGCCTGTATATTTTTGCCAATTGTGGGGTTTTGAGGCACGGCATCATCCACATATAATTTAGCTACATTTATATCATTAGCAATCCCGGCAAAATAAAACAAAGAAGTACCTAATGCTGGCCCTAGGGTTTTTCTTAAAACAGCTTGTCTAGGATTTGTTCTTACTTCATTTTCAAAATTACCAAAGTCAAATTTTAGAAAAGAGGGTGATTTGGTGTAAGAAATAAAACTAGTACTTGAAGCTTTTATACCAGTTGCAAAAAATCTTCCAGCTGCCGCATTTAAACTCGGTAAGAAATTACCATACAGCACTCCAACATTATTTATAGTCTCGTATAATTTTACTTGAAACTCCAAATTATCAAATTGATGTTGTAGAGTGCTACCGGCGTTATCTGCGTCTCTAAGATTTTTCCATTGTATGGTTGTAACTCTATTGGGTGCTGTTCCTGTAGTAACAATATGAAACTCTGGGGCAGTTGTACCTTGCACCAAGTCAGTAAATAAGGGCATCACAATATTTTGAAATGCTGCGGATGTATTTGTAAATACACTAGCATAAGTAGTGAGAGGACTTGCAGATATTAAAGTAGAAGCTCCTGGCGCAGTAGTGCCAAATTTTAGAACACCATCGGCGTGTATCATTACTTGTGTATATACAGTACCATTAAAAGTAAAGTTGAACCCAATGTTTTGTGGCACGCTGCTACTACCATTTTCTAGATTGCTCATAGGTATGACAGCACCAGTAGCAGCAATATCTGTATAGGTGCCGCTATTAATTTTTGTATTGGTAAAGCTGTAGTTAAATTGGGCTTGTGCTACACTTGATAGCGCTAATAAAAGTAGGAGAAGGTAATTATGTTTCATAATTTATTGTTTGAATAACAAAATTACTTTGAAGGAAAGTTGTGTATATACCTAATTTTAGGTATAAGACTCTATTGAGTATTTTTTTAATATCTAGCAGCCTTATCATCAAAAAAGAGCCTATAGTTTTAAAACTTAATAGGCTCTTTGGATGATTAGTATCAGTTAATTGAAATTTATAAAAGTTATGAAGTTGAAAATGTGTCTGCGGTTCTAATTTACTTTTTGAGCCTTAAACCAAACTCTTACTTTGTTAGAATTACCTTCCTCGATTACATCCAAGTAGAAAGCTTGTTCCGTTTGATCGAAATTTTGAAGACCTATATTAGTAGTTCTGTCAAGGCTTAGTAAAAGGTCTTTAAAATTTATGATCAATTTTCTTACATCGTATTTTCTTGGTCCACCAAAAAATTCTTCATCAATGAGTGAAGCTTCTAATGTTATAGTTTTTGATGTTTGCTTTGCAGGGTCATTCTCACATTCTACAGAAAAGTCGCTGGCTACACCTATCATTGAGTAGGCACCTGGTGAATTTGGTGTTTCTGAATTTTTTATTTTTACGTTCTTTTCAATCGTTCGTTCCCATAAAGTCACATTTGATTTGGCATCTTCTTTTATTTTAATTTTACCATAAATATCTTCATCGTTGCTTGTCCCATCATTTACTTCAGGAACAGTGAGCGCAAGGAGTTTTATTTTTAATTTTACGATACCTTCCGCTGGGTTCACTACCGGACAAATTTTCCTATTATAGCTAAGAGTGGATCTTAACATCATAATTTCACCAGTACTCAATGAATTTACCACGAAAGCTATTGGAACCACTGGTGTTGTAGCTTTGATACTGTCACCACCAGTTAAAATATTTCTTACTTGGGTAATGTTGGTAATGTTTAAATCCCTAGCATTTCCCTGAACACCTCTAAAAAGTCCTTTGATACTCATAGAACTTGCTATTGTTTCAAATTTGGCTCTTAGTTCTGCACTTAATCTAACAGAAGGATTAGGCCTTACTTTAAAATTAAAGGCTGCCTCAATGTCTGCGTGTGACGAGTCAGATTGCAGCTCAACCAATCCAAACTGGCCATAAGCTACATTCGATATAATGCCTGCATTGGCTGGTATATTATCTGTGACTACTATTTCTCCCAAGTCACTATTGACCTTGAGATCGTATGCCTTTCTAATAAACTTCATAATCAAAGTATTTTTCTTATTAAAGTTAGAAGTTCCTCCACTTGCAGAGACGGAGAGGCTTATAGGGCTAACGTTTACCGCTGCACCTGCCTGCACAAAAAATTGTTCTTGTGTAAAAGTTTGAATCGTTTCAAAATCCCATCCAATACTTCCAAAATCATTAGTGCCGAAATTATTCTTGATTTGATCTTCAGCCTCCTTTACTTTACCCTGATTGATATTAGCAGCAGTTAATGTTCTTGTTA
>JBBRHK010000354.1:0-3214 GCA_038222815.1 Chitinophagales bacterium | reverse complement strand
CCGTCTTCATTCTCCGAAGAAAAGCAATCAAGATTTTTTGCGACTTCAGTGTATCCATTTCCATCCTTCAATAAAACAATGATACCTCTTCTATTTCTGTCAAGCATTCCCCTATTTTCATCTTTGTAAAATGCTTCTTTTGAAGTACCTTTTATTATTAAGATTAAATCATCAATACCATCTTTGTTTAAGTCTCCTTTTGCCGAATCAAAAAGTACATAACCTTTGGGAATAAAACTTGTTGGTAACTTCGCAGGTACATTATCCTTTTTTTCCTCTCTGATTGCTTCGTTTAATATAGTTTCTACTTTTTTACTAGACGTTGGGTTTATATCAGCATTATTGTTACAAGAAATTGACGTAACAACTATAAAAAGCAGAATAGTTTTTTGAAAAAGATTAATCATTGGTACAAAGATTAAAACAATGCAGTCGAATATAAATTCTAATCTTTAAGGTTTTTCGTTTTGTATTCTTCATTTGGCTCATTCAAAACAATAGATACCACAGGAAATAGCACTTCATAATTAGCCTCAATTCTGTTTTGAAAATTTTCTGGCAATCTTGCCCAATCAAATAGTTCAATGACTATGGGAATGTTGCATTCTCTTAAGGTTTCCTTTAGTTTTGCGAAAATCGAAAAGGGCAGTTTCTGCAAGCTTTCTGTCCTAATTACTAAGTCTAGGTCGCTACCTGCATGTGCTTTACCAGTTACTCTGCTTCCATAAGCCCACACTTCAATTGGCTCTTGTACAGAGCCGAATATATCTACAAGTCTTTTATAATCCTTTTCTCTAAGTATCATTATTTTGTTGTTTGAGTGCCCCGAGAATAAATTCCGCATCATTTATAAAAGCTGGTAAGATCTCTAGCGTTTCTTCTGCAAAATTCACCCCGTAATGATGAGCAGTGTTGTTTCTTATATCCCGATATTCTAAAAACCTTTCGCTTACTTCTATATTTAGTATGCCTCTTATTACACACTGCTTAAAGACTTCTTTAAAATATAACTCGTCTACCGCCTTATGGGAATGGTAATAAGGCTTCAGCGCCATTCTCAATAATTTTCCACACTGTTCTAAAATTATCTCAAATTCTTTCACGCATGCAGAACGATACATATCAAACTCTATTTCTGACTGATTGGATTTTTGTAATAACTCAAAAGCCTTGTTTAGCGTACTTATACAGCGTTCTAAATAAATTGTATCAATTCTAATCATATGTAAAGATTCAATTTTTCAGCGATATTCTATGATCGGAAGGAGGTAAAATTAAAGAGAAAATAATTTTTATCTTTCTCTACTAGTAAGGCTTCGACCTTAAATTCAAAGATAACAAAACAAAAACCTCAATTATCATTGCAAACCCATTTACCCAAATTAGACTAACATTGTATTCTCAAAAAACTGCTTGCTATATGCCTCAATCTATTATTGCCGGAATAGGACATTATGTGCCTGAAAATATTGTCACAAATAATGACCTCTTAAAGTATATGGAAACCTCCGATGAGTGGATTCAAGAACGAACTGGTATTAAGGAAAGACGTTACGCACACAGAACAGAAGAGACCACCACAACGCTTGGCGTGAAAGCAGCTGAGATTGCGATGCAGCGAGCTAATGTAACCGCAAAGGATATTGACTTTATTATTTTTGCTACGCTTTCACCAGATTATTATTTTCCAGGCTGCGGTGTATTATTACAAAGAGCGATGGGTATGGGCGAAGTGGGCGCTTTAGATATTCGTAACCAATGTAGTGGTTTTGTATATGCCATTTCTGTAGCGGATCAGTTTATAAAGTCTGGTATGTATAAAAACATATTAGTAGTGGGCGCAGAAAAGCACAGTTTTGGGCTTGATCAAAGTACAAGAGGCAGAAATATTTCTGTGATTTTTGGAGATGGTGCTGGTGCGGTTGTATTGCAACCCACAGAAGATGCGGGAAGAGGTATATTGAGTACCCACTTACACAGTGATGGAACCAGTGCGGAGATTTTAGCGATGTACAATCCGGGCACCCATGCTAATTATTGGATGAAAGATAACCCTGTTGCAGATTTTGACGAGGCTGAAATTGCAGAGATGTTTATGAGCCATGCTATGATAGATAATGCACAGAATTTTCCTTTTATGGATGGTCCAGCAGTATTTAAAAAAGCAGTCGTAAAATTTCCTGAGGTGATACAAGAAGCTTTACAACAAAATAATTTGACTACCGCTGACTTAAAGTTACTAGTACCGCATCAAGCAAATTTGCGCATAGCACAATTTGTACAAAAACTTTTAAGGTTGAGATATGATCAGGTATATAACAACATAGAAAAATATGGCAATACCACAGCGGCTTCTATTCCTATTGCGCTTAGCGAAGCTTGGGAAGAAGGATTAGTTAAGAAGGGCGATTTAGTTTGCCTTGCAGCCTTTGGTAGTGGCTTTACTTGGGCTAGCGCCCTTCTGCGATGGTAGCAGGTGTTATTTTAAGTGCAGCTATCACTGCTTGTATAGTAGCTTTATTTTGAGCATTGTCAATTGATCTTTCAATTTCACGTTTTTCATTGGCGGTGATGTGTAAGCTCATAGCTGCCGCTTTTCCTATGCTACTAGCATTATATTGTATCTCTGCTTTATACACAGGCACAGCCAGTCCAGCTTTAAAATATTCGTATTGTGTAGAAAGGAAATCGTGTTGTAATTTATGCCAGTTAGACTGTACCATTGTGCCTGGCGTTACTAGCATATCCGAAATGTTTTTCGTTTCCACAGGTTTTTGCCAGTTATCAGAAGGCTCATCCCATAACTGTACAATCACCACACCTCCTGTATTTTCATTTATCCATTGCTGAAAATAATTCACAAATCGCAAAGTTGTTTCTTGTCCATAATTATCTCTAAGCCCTGCATCCATTACATCTATTACAGGCTGAGTTGGTAGCCACACACTTGGAAGTATGTACGGAAAACTAGCATTCATTCTTAGTGCTGTTACTAGCCTAATGTTCATTGGATTTTGCTTTTTAAACAACGCTCCAAAATCAACAGCATCAGAAATTACCTCCTTATTTTCATAACTAGATTTCATCATAAAAGAGTAGGGCTGAGAACCTATGACCAGCTTTCTACCATCTCTATTGATCACTGCATTAAATACAACCAGGGGAATTTTAGCATCAAACTCATCTGCCGCAGTTTCTGCTATAGTAACATTGA
>JBBRHK010000353.1:0-3234 GCA_038222815.1 Chitinophagales bacterium | reverse complement strand
TAATTTCATAGAAATTCAACCTCTAGTTTTTGCGCATCCTACTGCCATAATCAAATCAGCTTTTTTTGATACGGATAATGGCCCGATCTTAATAGATGCCGATGTGAAAATAAGTAATGGAGCAATGCTTTCTGGTCCAATTTATTTGGGTAAAGGGTCAGTCATAAAAATGGGTGCTATGTTATATGGGCCATTGTCCATAGCAAAGAAATGTACTATTGGTGGAGAGGTGAGTAACAGTATTTTCTATGCAGAATCTAATAAGGGACACGAAGGTTATATAGGTACATCTATTATAGGCGCTTGCTGCAATATGGGTGCTGGCACTAGTTGTAGTAATGTGAAAAATACTGCGGGCAAAGTAAAATACGAACTGGGTAATGGTGAATTTTATCATACACAATCTATAAAAGCTGGATTGCTAATGGGAGATTACAGTAGGTGTGCCATCAACACGTCTTTTAACACAGCGGCGGTCGTTGGTATAAGTTGTAATATATTTGGCGCAAGTGAGGGTCAAAGATTTTATAATAATTTTAGTTGGGGTAAAGAAAAATACGAGTTAGAAAAGGCACTTGTACATTTGGCTAATTGGAAAAATTTGAAGGGACTAGACGTAACAAATGAAGAAATTGAATTGATAAAAGAAATTTATAAAAAATAAAAATGAGAAAAAAAATCGCAGCAGCCAATTGGAAAATGAATCTTACGCTTCAAGAAGGAGAGCAGTTGATGAATGAAATAATGAATAAGCATTATCAGTTTGCTGATAATCACGAAGTGCTCATCGCTGTGCCTTTTCCTTATTTAAGTATTTTAAAATCAAAAGTAGATTTACATAATAAGTTTAGATTAGCCGCTCAAAATATCTCAGATAAAGAAGCAGGTGCTTATACAGGAGAGGTGAGTGCTGCAATGCTAAAAAGCATTGATATAAACTTTGTAATTATTGGCCATAGTGAAAGAAGAGAATATTTTGGAGATACAAATGAAGTCGTTACAGCAAAAATAAATTTAGCTATCGCAAATGATATTGTTCCTATTTTTTGTTGTGGTGAGTCATTAGAAATTAGAGAGGCAGGAAGTCAGGTAGACTTTGTAATTCATCAATTATTGAACGGTGTATTCCATTTAGAAGAGGCCGATTTTCTAAAAGTAATCATTGCTTATGAGCCTATATGGGCTATAGGCACTGGCAAGACTGCCGGTAAAGAACAGGCTCAAGAAATGCACGCTGCTATTCGCTCAGCTATAGCTACTAGGTACAATAATGACGTGGCCAATCAAATATCCATTTTATATGGTGGTAGTGTAAAGGCTGACAATGCTGTAGATTTATTTTCTGCGCCCGATGTAGATGGTGGTCTTGTGGGTGGTGCTAGTTTAAAATCAGAAGATTTTACTGCAATCATTAATGCACTGCCTTAGGCAATAGTTACATAATGAGTCTCACGCCCCCAAGCTCTGATACTTTGTAAGTAAACCTATCACCTGGAGAACCTATAAACATAAAGTTTTTAGGAATATTCCATTGTATGCTTAATTGATCAATGAGCTCTGGGCCAAAGACTCCTTCCATTTCTATAAAATCTATTTTTATATTTGGGTAAGCTCTATCCAATACTTCTAGATCATTGTGAAGCATCGAGCTATTTTTATCATTTTGTATGACGTGTACAATTTTTAATCTTTTAGTAGTCTCATTATCTTCTACATATTGCATTACTTTATTTAAGATAGATACATTATCACCTTTCGTAAAAAAAACAAATTCTTGATTATTGATATTTTGATTCATACGGTGCAAATACCTACTACTCAGAACTGCCATCTTTCTTAAAGGTTGGTATAAGTAGTCTATAATTTCTGTAAGGTACTTTACCAGAATTGTTCTATTGAGCATTATGGCAATAAATCCTAGAGTAGGTAGGAGGTATTTCAAAAAAGTATAAAATGCATCTTGATTAAGAATTATATTTCCATAGAAAGCGGCGCTTACCGCAATAATAGCAATTAATACGATTAGGGGCTTGGCTCTTTCCGGTCTTGGTAATCTGCTCCGTTTTGCTTTAAGCATTAAGTTGCCGATACCAAATAATCCCATAACTGCTAAAAACGAAAATGTATATACACCTGCTAAAGATTTTAAATCGCCCAGTGTAGCAAACAAAACAGAAATACAAAGAATGAGAAAAGCAATAACAATACGGTAGCTAGCGCCTCGCTTGTTTTTCTTTAAGAAGAAGTTAGGTAAAATACGATCTAGCGCAATTCGCTCTAGCAAGCCAGAAACGCCTACAAATGAAGTAAGCACCGCACCGCACAATACAAGTACAGCATCTACAGAAATAATATAAGCCAACCAGGTGCCAGCCGTATTTTGTGCTAAGTAGGCAAGGAGCGATTCTTGATTTTCACCTACTTGAGCTAGTGGAATAATGCAAATGATAAGTAATGCTAATAGTGGATTAAAAAAACTCACCACTCCCCACATATTTCTTAGGGTTTTTGGGAAGACACCGGGGGCTTGTTCCTCTACAAAGTTTGCAGAACTTTCAAAGCCAGAAATGCCAAGCATCGCTGCTGCAAATCCTAAAAATAACGCATTGGTGATGCCGCCAGAGGTTATGGGTAAAGACCAGTTTATTTTAAAAGTATCAAATCCATTAGAAAATAAAAACCAGGCACAACCGCCGACAAGTAAAACAAGGGAGGCCAAATGAATAATAAAAATAACGACCGCAACAATGGCTGACTCTCCAATCCCAATCACCGCTAACAGTGTAAATAAGAGCAGTACTACAATGGTAGCATACAATATATTAATGGAAGAAACCAAGTTATGCAAGTAATGCATTGCTTCGCTGGCAGAAATTACCGCAGTAGCCATGTAAGAAAGAATGGTAAGCGCTGCTGCTAGTGCTGCCATACGTTTTGTAGTAGTATTCAGCAATACATTATAAGCACCACCATTAAGAGGAATGGCTCCAACCACTTCATTGTATATTTTTTTAAAGAAGAATAATACTAGTGCTACAATGAGCAAAGAAATCCAGGCAAATTGCCCTGCATAAACAATGGTAAGTGACGACACATAAAGGCAGGAGGAGCTTATATCATTTCCGCAAATTGCCGTTGCTTGTAGTTCATTTAATTTTTTATGCAATACTTGTTTCATCTTTCTTCTTTTCGATACTGAATTGTACCGAATGTATAAAAAAAAGCCCAACTGGT
>JBBRHK010000352.1:0-3236 GCA_038222815.1 Chitinophagales bacterium | reverse complement strand
ATCCGGGTACTTTCCCAATTCAATTTGAGCGACTGTACAATGCAGTTAAAGGACACGGCGGCACCATTCGCCTAGTACAATTACCTTTTGAAAGCCATGGTTATGCAGCCAAAGAAAACATTCTGCATATGCTTTGGGAACAAGACACTTGGTTAAATAAATATGTGAAGAATGCAGAAAAGTAAGAGTATCTCTTGAAAAAATAAATTTAAAAAACTAAAAGGGTGAGGCAAAAGTCGAACCCTTTTTTGTTTTTTTATCTTCCAATCCTAAAATATTTGGGCACTTATACTTCATCTCTTTCATAACTACTGGTACGGTTGAATAAAGTGTGTCTTAGTGTTGTAGTCTGAATATATTATTTTAGGAACACCCACTATTCCTAAGTGTTCCCACTAGTTCAAGTTTAGTGAAGCGTAACTTGGACTGTTTTAGTTCTACCGCTTTCCCAACCAAAGGTAGGGGACAGGTGCAACCGGACCAATGAAAATGAAAGCATTATAAAACGAAAACAAAATAGAATATAACTTTTTTGATACAATCAATTAAAGACTACAATCATAATTCCATCTTCACTTTTTCGCTTTGGTAATACAATAGTTCTTCCGTTGTAATAAATGCGCATCGTTTTATTTTCTTCCGCCTTTATGAACACATCTACACCAGTCAAAAATGGTGCAGCAGAAAAAGACTTTAATGCCTTGCCACTTGTTACCCCATCCCCATCATCAAACAAAAAACAGGCAATAGCAGTTTTGCTTGCTGGCATAATTTGGGGCAACGATAACGGTATAGAATCTATAGCTAACGTATCTCTACCTGCAATGATTGCACTGTTTGCACTAAAAATTATTAATGCAGTTTGTTTATCATCGTTAGGAATATTGCCAAGCATTGCTGCAGCCATACCACTTGTAGGTAAAGATCTTAAATACACATTTTTGTTATTACCTAATAATGGCTCAAAATAATAAAACAATTTTCTCCCGTTAGATGGATGTACTTCAAACTCGGTATAGCTATTTTTATTAAGATTAAATCTAAAACTTCCATCATTACCAAACACCGTCCAGTTTACATAATTACCATCTGGTTCTGAATTTCTTGACGGATAACGTTGTCCTGTTTTTGGATTAAAAAGATTTACTCGAAAACTATCAAAAGCCAATGGTTTATTTTCTGCCAATACTACAGCCTTGCCACCCATAATTTTATAAAATGCTTTGGACGGTTTTATTACTGCATTAGCTCCGTTTTTAGAACCTGTGAAAAACGAATATAAAGCAGAGAAAGTAGCTTCGCTTGTAGCTACTTGCATATGATCGCTGCCAGAATGTTTTATATTTACTGCGCCAGTAATGTCGCCACCGTTTTTCATAACCATATCGTCGGCACTGTAAATATTTATAGTAGGCACTTGAGCGTTCTTGCCTGCTGCCGTTTTCATTTTCGTACTTCCGATATGTGCATAATGGGCAACTTTTAACGCCTGTACACTATCTTTTAAATAACTATAGCAAACACCACCACCAGCAGAATGACCAACTAAGTTAATTTGTGTTGCGTTTGTCTTTTTAAGAATACTATCAATAAAATTATTTAATAATCTACTTGTGTTGGAGCCACCACCGACACTATTCCAATCAAAAACGAAAAGTTTTTCTTCACAAAAACCATTGTTACTAAAGCGCTGTATTTGTGTAGCCCAATTATCACCACTGCCCATAAAGCCGTGTACAAAAACAATAGGCAGATTTTTATCAGTACATTTTACTTGTGCAAATAATGACTGATTAAAAAAGAAGAGTATAAAAATAAATTTTTTTATCATATTTCAAACTTAATGTAAAAAATGGAGGATTGTATATTCCTGCCCTTTCTCTCTTAGCCAGCAGCTATATGTATAGATAATAGTGGCCCTCAATATCCCCGAGTGTTCAAGTTATTAAGAAGCTCATTTTTGACTGTTTTAATTCTCCCAGTTTCCTAAGCAAGGAATCGGCTCAGTCATAATCAAGTATAGAATAATGATACTTATTTACTCTTCTGCTTATCTAATTTTACTAAAATATTATAGAGCGTTTGATCAAGTTTGAAAGACATCTTAGCTGTTCTTTTAGTTTTGCTTGTAAATAAAGCACCCACCTCTATTATAAATTTTTTCTTCTTTCCTACCTTTTCTGCTAAGTCATCAGATAGGGCTGCAGAAAAATTGACTCTGTCTGCTGGGAAATAATAGAACAGTACTAACCACTCGCCACCAGTAGCTGCAAGTGTTCCTATGGGAGCAGCTATCAAACCTAAGCCAGAAACAACATAACCTGCGGTAACCCCTCCTTTGCTCACAAACTTTCCTTTACTAAGATCAAAGTTTAAGCCAGCAGCTTCATTTCCAACTCGGCGGTGTACTTTAAAAGAGCGAGTTTCTTGATTAAACCTCTGCATAGCTTTTTCAAAACTAGCATCAATTATAGT
Organism: Chitinophagales bacterium; assembly: GCA_038222815.1. GTDB lineage: Bacteria > Bacteroidota > Bacteroidia > Chitinophagales > Chitinophagaceae > Ferruginibacter. The sequence goes on along the minus strand of JBBRHK010000352.1, from coordinate 761 downwards.
TTTATAAATAGGGTTCACCTTTTCTGCAACTTCATAGTCAATCGCTAAGGTAGATATCGACTTTTGGTCAGTTGCAAATTTTAACGTGGTACAAGAGGAAAGTAGCAAGCATAAACCTAGTACATAGTAAATAGTTTTCATAAACATTAATTTCAATTAGGTTATTTAATTAGGTGAGCTAAAAACAAAAATAGGTGATAAACTAGGAAATTATTCAAAAGGATTTGCCCCACAAAAGTATTTTAACGAGGTTACATAATACGAAGCTTTAATACTCTATATAATTGACAATTTCTTATTTTGCAGATACAAGAATATTTCTTCAGAAAGTAACGGCTTTTTATTTTTGTCCATAAAGAATCTGAAGATGATGCGTAGAATTATGGTAGTTATCTGAAAGGAACATTTTGATTTAGAAATTTATATAGTCGTATTATTTAAATTTTGTATTGTTTTTATGTTGGCACAACGGCCCCCTATTGGACTGGATTTGATAAACGTTAACTTCTGTTGTTTTAATTCTATCGGTTTACCACTCAAAAGCTGCGGGACAGCTGTAAACGAGCTAATGAAAACGTAATTTTCTCTACTACAATAGGAATTAAAAAAACGATTTAAAGTTCATTAAGATTTATCCGCATTTATAAACTACTACCTAATTTTATTTCCATTTCTTACTGAAATAAAAAGGCATCTATCAGTTTAGAGACAACAGTTTTCTTTTCTGTAGAGCGTTCTGCAATGCTGTTGAACTGGTTGAT
>JBBRHK010000351.1:0-3258 GCA_038222815.1 Chitinophagales bacterium | reverse complement strand
GTTTGGTGGAGGAAATAAAACTGCCGCAGCAGGTGCAAGTGGAGAAATGGGCAGTTACAAAGAAATAACAATTGATGACACTGCAATGCTAATGTCTTATGCGACTAAAGTGATTATTGTACCTGGTTATGGATTAGCAGTTGCGCAAGCACAGCACGCTTGCCATGAGCTAGAAAAAATATTAAATGGAAAGGGAGTAGAAGTAACTTATGCGATACATCCCGTAGCTGGTAGGATGCCTGGTCATATGAATGTATTGCTAGCAGAGGCGGATGTAGATTATGAGAAGTTGAAAGAAATGGAGGAAGTGAATGATCAATTTTCTACCACAGATGTTGTGCTAGTTTTGGGCGCAAATGATGTAGTAAATCCAGCAGCCAAAAAAGATCCTGCTTCACCTATCTACGGAATGCCAATTCTTGAAGTGGAATTGGCCAAGAATGTAATTGTGAATAAGCGCAGTATGAAACCGGGTTATGCTGGTATAGAAAATGCTTTATTCTTTGAGCCTAAGACATCTATGTTATTTGGTGATGCCAAGAAGGTCTTACAAGATTTATGTACTGCAGTGAAGGAATGCTAGCATTTCTATTCGTTAAAATGTTTGCCTTTTGCTAAATTAATTTAACGGTCTTTCAATCTTTCAATCCTATTGCATTATGTATCTTCGCGGCTCATATATTAGCTGTTGACCAAGCTTTTAATCTACCATATTATGAAGAAGTTTTTATTTTTATTGTTGCTATTACCCACATTTGCATTTGCACAGAAGGTAATAAAACATACTGTTGTGGCAAAGGAAAGCTACTCAAGCATTGGTAGGTTGTATAATATAAATGGTAGAGAATTGGCCGACTATAATAACCTAGATTATACTGTTGGTTTGAGCATTGGGCAAATTTTAAAAGTTCCTGTAAAAGATAACACCACAATTCCAACCCCTACTCCTGTAGCTAAGACTCCTGTACAGCAAACGAATCAACCTATTTACCATACTTTAAAACAAGGTGAGTCATTATACCAATTAAGTAGAACCTACGCACCAAGTACTGTAGATAATATAAGAAAATGGAATAATCTTACCTCAGATAATTTGATTCTTGGAGATAGGCTGATAGTAGGTTATAGCAAAGAGAATGTTACAAGAAAGACTGAGATTGAAGTTGAAGATACTCCAAGTCCTTTGCCAAAAGTAAAAGCGGATAGTGAAGTTAAGGCTGGAGAATTATCTGATTTGCAAGCAAAAGCTAAAGCACTTGAAATAGAGCAAAAGCGATTAGAAGATGAGGTAGAGAGGGTAAAAAAACAACAGAAAGAATTAGAAGAAAAAGAGAAAGCAGATAAGAAAGCAGAGCAAGAGCGTATGCGCAAGGAAGCAAAACAAACAGCAAAAGTAAAACTGAGTACGGGTGATGGAGCTGGCTTTTTTAAGAAGGATTTTACAGGAGAAATAGGTGCATCTAGCGAAGGAAAGTCAGGGGTGTTCAAGAGTACTAGCGGTTGGGAGGATGAAAAATACTATGCGCTTTTTGATGGTGCAAGATCTGGCACTATTTTAAAAGTTACTAATAATGAAACGGGAAAGTCTGTATTTGTAAAAGTACTCGACATCATCCCAAGGCTCAATGAAAATAAATCAATGATCATCAGATTAAGCAATGCAACAGCCAGTGCACTCGGAGCAAATGAAGCAGATTTTACTTGCACAGTGCAATATTAATTTGCCAGTTCCATACAAATCAATCCTATGAGAAGTCCATTGGGCGTAGTTATATTTATTTTATTTTCGGTAGCGTTAGATTTCTATGTGTATCAAGCATTAAAGACGGTGAGTCAAACCTTATCTCCTAAGGCAAGGACTGTTTTATTTACGGCATATTTTGCAATTTCAATTTTAAGTATTGGAGGTTTTTTGGTTTTCGTATATACAGATCAAGCCTTATTAGGAAAGAAAGTTAGGAGCTATTTATTTTCAATCATCATCGGCTTGTTTATGGCTAAAATGGTGGCTACTGTATTCTTTTTGTTAGATGATATTAGAAGACTTTTCCAATGGATTGCAGCAAAAATCTTTTTTAATAAATCAGAAGTGGCTGCCATTGCTGATGAAACTATTAGTCGTTCAAAGTTTTTAAGTTGGGTTGGTCTTACAGCAGGTAGTGCTTTACTCAGCACTTTAGTTTACGGTTTTGGTAACCAATACAATTATCAAGTAAAGAAAATAAAATTGCAGTTTGCCAATCTGCCAAATGCTTTTAAAGGGTTTAGAATTGTGCATATAAGTGATATTCATAGCGGTAGTTTATTGAATAAAGAAGCAGTATTGCAAGGCATTGAAATGATATTGAATCAAAAGCCAGATATGATTTTATTTACTGGTGATATTGTAAATGATAAGGCATCTGAGATGGATGACTACAAGGAAGTGTTTTCAAAATTAAAGGCACCTTATGGCGTTTATTCTACGCTAGGCAATCACGATTATGGAGACTATGTTTCTTGGCCAGTAGATGGAGTTTCTAAGGAAGAAAATTTAGAAAGATTAAAAAGGGTACATGCAGATATGGGCTGGAAGCTGATGATGAATGAGCATAAAATGGTAGAGAAAGATGGAGAAAGTTTTGCTCTTATTGGAATAGAGAACTGGAGTGCTAAAGCTCGATTTCCTAAGCACGGAAAAATGGCAGACGCCTACCGAGGAACGGAGAAGGCGCCTTTCAAGGTATTAATGAGTCACGATCCTAGTCATTGGGATGCGGAAGTAATTCCAAAGTATAACGATGTAGATTTAACCTTAAGCGGCCACACACATGGAATGCAATTTGGTTTTAAAATCAAAAGTTTACAGTGGAGCCCCGTTCAATATGTATATGATCAATGGGCTGGTCTCTATGAAAGCGGTAAGCAGAAATTATATGTAAATCCTGGTTTTGGTTTTATTGGTTATCCTGGCAGGGTAGGGATATTACCAGAGATTACGGTGATAGAGTTAGGTTAAGATGTTGAACTATGCGTTAACACAATTTTCTCAGTTATAGGATTTTTTACTAGAAAAAATATAACAAAGATAGTTTGCATCTAAAGGTTTAGATGCGTATCTGCGACAAGCCGATTCGTAGGGTATTTTCCGAGCTGGGATATTTTAATTGAGCTTTACAATAAATGAGATGTTTTTTAAATGAAGCTATTAGACACTTTTTATTACTATTATTTTTTGTTTTATAAAAAAATAATCAAAGACCCGGAACCTCATTTTGC
>JBBRHK010000350.1:0-3269 GCA_038222815.1 Chitinophagales bacterium | reverse complement strand
GGGGAATTCTCTAAAAGCTGTCCTACCTTACTTACATATCGTTTTGGATATCGTATAGGATGAAAAGATTCTATAATAAACAACCTATTATTTTCATCATTAAAAGTGATTTGGTAAATAGTTCCTCTTGGTAATACTATGTAATCTCCATAGGAGAAGGATAGCTCGCCGTAGCAAGAGTGCACAATGCCCGAACCCTCGTGTACAAAAATGACTTCATCAGCATCTGCATTTTTATAAAAGTAATCTTGCATACTTTCTTGTGGGGCGGCTAATGAAATATGGCAATCTTGATTAATTAAAATAGGCGTCCTGCTTTCTAAGTAATCCTTTGCTGGCTTTGTTTTAAATCCTTCAAAGCTTCTATGTTTGAGCATTTTGTCCTCCGCAGCTTTAGGACGTAAATCCTTTGGCTCATCGCACTTTGTAATTTTGGTAGGAGGGTGTATATGATAGAGTAAAGAGTAATCATTGCTAAAGCCCTCTGTAGAAAATAGTTGCTCAGAATATAACTTTCCATTGGGCTGTCTAAACTGTGTGTGTCTTTTATGCGGGATTTCTCCCACTTTAATATAATGTGGCATAACAATATTATTTTTTCTTACTTCAAATGTTTAAAATAGAAGTACCATCAAATTTACATTATTTTGTGTGGTAAAGAAAACGACTTTTATTCTTGAAGAAAATAGGGCTTATATCGGATACACATAGTTATATGGATGAAGAAATTCTACTCCACTTGCGTAACTGTGATGAAGTGTGGCACGCTGGTGACTTCGGCAACCAAGAAGTAATTGACTCTTTAAAGGAAGTAAGGCTTACACAAGGCGTATATGGAAACATAGATGACAAGACCATACAGCAGCAATTTTCCTTATTCAATGTGTTCAATTGCGAAGAAGTAACGGTAATGATGCAGCACATCGCTGGTTATCCGGGTAGGTACTCAAAGGGTGTAAAAGAAAATATCAAGAAATATAAGGCCAACTTATTTATCAGTGGTCACTCTCATATTCTTAAAATAATGTATGACGAAGCATTGCAGTGTCTTCATATAAATCCAGGTGCTGCTGGAAAGCAAGGCTGGCACAAAGTGAGAACTATTGTGCTATTCACAATAGACGGAAAGGAAATAAAGGATTGTAAAATTGTGGAATTTCCGAGGTAGAACTATTTGCCACCATTGGCCTTTAAATCGTTTTTACAATTTTGATCTAATTCTGGTATAGCTCCTGAGAAAATTCCGCCACCAATCATATTCGTTTGCGTAGCAAAATACATAAGGCAAGCAGTATTGTTACAATGCTTGGGGTTAGCTGCATCTTCGTGATTGACTTGCATTGTACTACCTAGATTTACCAATCCATAAAGATGTCCCATTTCGTGAAGTACACCAGCACTTTCTAGCCTAGTTCTAGAGGTTTGATTGATGCCGCCAGAATTACTTACCACGGTTTTGCCAAAAATGGCCATTGAAGTGTTCCTGTAGGCAACAGCTAATACATTGTCTTCTATGTAATCTGCATCCGCATAAAGTAAGTAAACAGAAATATTATTGCCAGAACTAAAAACTGTACGATTGCTGTTTTCAATTGAGTTGATATCTGCCAGAGTCAATTTTGTCTTGCCAGATGCAGGTATTTGTCTCTGTGTGATTTGCACACCAGCAGGCTTATTAGAAAAAGTATTTATAAAAGTTCTTAGGTTACTAAGTGCTGTTGCATCTGGAGCAAAGCCGGGCATAAATACAATTTCAACATTAATAGAAGTAAACTTATTGGCAGAAAGCAAGTCTCCAGCAGATGATCCTACAGCACGATTATTTGCACTACTCCCTGAGCCCATGCCGTTTATATCATCCTTATTACATCCCAGTAGTAATACACTGAGTAAAACAGAAATGCTTAGTATTTTCTTCATGTGGCTATGATTTAATTTTTAGATACGAATTAAATCAGGCATCCGTTTTATTGCTCTAAGTTTAACTAGTTCACCCAATCTGCAATAAACAAATTGGTATCTCTTGTTCCTTTGTTATTTCTGTTACTGCCAAATACAATTTGCTTGCCATTGGGGCTAAACATTGGGAAAGCATCAAAACCCTTGTCTCTAGAAATTTTTGTGATGTTAGATCCATCCATATTTGCTAGATACATATTAAAGGGAAACCCTCGCTTATACTCGTGGTTGCTACAAAAAATAAATTTATCCTTCATAGGCGTAAAATTAGGTGCCCAATTAGCTTGCTCCAAGTTGGTTACCTGATGTGCATCTGTACCATCTGCATTAGCCATCCATACTTCCATATGTGTAGGAGCTACAAGGTTTTCTGCTAACAGTTCTTTGTATTCTTTTACTTCCTCCGCAGTTTCTGGGCGGCTTGCTCTCCATATTATTTTTGTGCCGTCTGCATTAAACCAAGCACCACCATCATAACCTAAAGCGCTAGTTATTCTCTTTACATTCCTACCTTTTAAATCCATTGTATACAAATCTAAATCTCCATCTCTCATACTGGTGAAAACCATTTTATCTCCTTTTGGAGATAGGGTGGCTTCTGCATCATAGCCTGGTGTTTTAGTTAATCTCTGTTTTATTTTACCCGAAGTATCGGCCAAGAAAATATCAAAACTTTCATAAATAGGCCAGATATACTTATTGCCATACTTAGCTCTGTCTGGCGTAGGAGGGCATTCTTTAGAACCAAGATGGGTACTGCCATACACAAATTCCTTACCATTAGGATAAAAGAAAGCACAAGTAGTACGCCCTGTGCCAGTACTTACTAGTTTTGGTGTAAATGCTTCTCCTGGCTTCGTAGGAATTTTTCCCATCCATATTTGATCGCATTCTATACCTAGTTTAGTATCTGTTCTTTGATAAATCAAATACTTACCATCAAAACTGAAATATGCTTCTGCATTGTCGCCACCAAAGGTTAATTGCCTTACATTTTTAAAATGATCTTCTCCTTCAAAATGAATGGTATCATTGAAGGGCTGATTTACTGAAACTACTTTGCGGGCTGGGAAAAACGAATAAATGGCTATGCTACTAATCGCTAAAAAGAGGATAAAAAAGGCCTTCTTCATAATTGCTTATTTGGATTGAACTGGTAAGTGGCGAAGTTACTTGATGCGCAATTTTGAATTGTAATAGAATTGTCAGTATTTCTTAATCTACATCGTTATTTTTACAAAATGTTAGGGAGACTTTTTTTACTACTTGCAATAGTGCTTTTATTATCTTGTAATGAGGATGCTAAGAAA
>JBBRHK010000349.1:0-3288 GCA_038222815.1 Chitinophagales bacterium | reverse complement strand
ATCTAATTTTTACATTATCAATATCGTAAGGCACTACATCCGTTAGTTTTTTATAATAAAGCTCCGATGTAATTCTAACCGGTGATTTCTTTGCGGTGAGAAATTTATAATCCGCACCGGCAACAAATTGTACACTTTTTTGTGAAAGAATATCAGTATTTAAACTTCCTGCATTATTTCTGAGCTCTCTATAAAATGGTGGCTGCTGATATACGCCGGCTGCCAATTTAAAGACCATATCATTTTTCCAATCAGGCTTCCAGCTAGCTTGAGCCCTCGGACTTATCAAAAACTCTTTATTGAGGCTGTTGTAATTATACCTAAGACCGCCTTGCACATAAAAATTAGTATTACCTGCCTTTATTCTCACATTGTCCTGAAGGTAGCCACTGAATTTATTTACTGTAAGTGATGCTTCAGATTGTTGCACATTAAAAAGAGCAAGGGCTGTAGGAGAGTAAGGAAGCGAGTATCCAGCACTATCTTGATATTCAAATTGAGAGAGCTTATCATTAATAATCGTCCTATCTACACTACTTCCAAAAGAAATAAAATGCTTTCCTTTTTGCGTAGTGCCTTTAATGGTTCCATTCCAATTTTTAATATTCAATTTATTTCTTCCATAGTTTTGATAGTAGCCTGCGCCAAGTGCATTGGTTATTTGCCCGAATGTGTTACTTGAATTATCAAAATCTCTTTCTCCAAATAAATAGCTGCCAGCAATATCAAAATTTTCCTGCTCTTGATTTTGAAAAAAACTGCTGAGAAATTTTATGGTCGTTCTTTTATTGGGAGAAAAAATAGCGGTGGCTCCAGCAAGGCTACTAGAATACTTATCTCTTTCTTGACCTTCAAAATTTACATCTAAGCCTATGGCCGCTGCAAATAATGGAGAAAAAACTGCCGAAGTTTTCTGTACACTTTCTGGTAAAAACAAGAAAGACGATACAGAGTGAATACCCAATAGTTCTAATTGCCAACGAGGAGCAACCTTATAAGTTATAAAAGCCTGAATATCAGAAGCAGAAGGAATATAGCTGCCTGTTGTCGGCTGATTGCTCAATACGTTTCTATTATTTTTATTTCTAACTCCCAGCGCATAAGTGACTGGATGTTTTTTTAATTTCCCTTCTGTGTGCATTCCTTGTTGTAGTAAGCTTACATACACAGAACTCATATTTACCGTTGGATTTTTATACTGTATATCCAACACACTACTCATTTTGTCTCCATAAATAGAAGGAAATGCACCCGTGTAAAAAGTTACATTTTTTGTAAGGTCAGGATTAATTAAGCTTAGTCCTTCTTGCTGTCCACTACTCACGAGGTAAGGTCTAAAAACTTCAAAATCGTTGATATAAATCAAATTTTCATCATAGTTGCCGCCTCGTACGCTGTACTGTGAGCTTAGCTCATTATTACTTCCTACTATAGTTTTTATAAGTGCTTCTATCCCTCCAGTAGCACTTGGGATAGTTATTGATTTTGTAGGGTCTATTGTGATGACGCTTGGCTCTATCCTTGTTTTATCTGCAGTAATTTCTACATTTTCTAGCGTGTTGTTTCCCGGAATTAATGTTACTAATACAGATTGAGTTTCACCCTCATTCAAGAAAAAGTTCTTTTGTATGCTCCTATAACCAGAGTATGAAAACAGTAATGTAAATGCTTGTCCAAAAGGTACATTAATACTAAACCTGCCGCTATCTTCGCTGGCTACAGTCTTTTTCTTACCAGCAATATTGATGGATGCGCCTACAAGATATTGGTTACTCTCATTGGTTACTATACCAGATATAATCGTTGATTTGGATTGACCAAACCCAAGAAAAGATAAAAATAAAAGAGAGACCGCAACTGCAAATTTCATCGAATGAAGTTATAGGAATTTGAAAGACAAAACGCCTCTTTTAATTAAGAAGAAATTCTTTTTAGCTCTGCAATCATTGCCTGCTGATCAGCCGCTTTAAATACTGCACTTCCTGCCACCAATACATCTGCCCCGGCAGCTGCCATTCGTGCTGCATTTGTAACATCTACACCTCCATCCACCTCTATCAATAAATTAGGATTAAGACGAAGTTTCATTTCTTGTAATTGCTGAATCTTTGTGATAGTATATTCTATAAATTTTTGTCCTCCAAAGCCAGGATTTACGCTCATTAAACATACGGTATCAATGTCTGCAAGTATATCTTCCAGCTGCTGCACGGGTGTGTGAGGATTTACAGCTACGCCAGCCTTTATACCGAAAGACTTTATTTGTTGGATATTTCTATGAAGATGCTTACAGGCTTCAATATGTACAGAAATTTGATGTACGCCGGCTTTATAAAATTCCTCTACATATTTCTCTGGTTCCTCTATCATTAAATGTGCATCACAAAACTTTGTTGTCTGACTACTTATTGCTGCAATAATTGCTGGACCATAACTGATATTGGGAACAAATCTGCCATCCATCACATCCAAGTGAAACCACTCTGCCTCGCTAGCATTAAGCATTGCACAAGCGTCTGCTAGATGCAGGAAATCTGCCGCTAATAAAGAAGGAGCTATAATAGCCATATTTTTTTATTTACTTATTTCCAAAATATTTTTGTTTGTCATTGATGGCATCTTCATAGTTAGGGTCATATAGTAAAGCCATATCAAATGCTTTCAAAGATTCTGCTTTATTACCTAGTGCATACAAACCTATCCCTTTATAATAGTACGCTTCAGGGAAATTATTTTGTGCTGCTATACCTTTATCCAAAGTACTTACTGCTGCTTGATAATTTTTTTGTACCATCAAAATTTTAGCTTTTTCTAGATATGGCGGCGTAAATGTATAACCAGATTTTATCGCATTATCTAGATTTTGAATAGCCAAATCTGTCTGCCCCGCCCTACTAAAATAAATACCTTTCACATAATAAGCTTTATCTGCGGAGGTAATATTATCAATCTTAATTATCTCGTCTGCTAATTGCAATGCTATCGGATTCTGCTTCCCTGCTTCTAATGTTGCTAATGCGATGAGGTAATCCTTATCTGGAACTAGCTTATAAGCTCTTTTATAATAATTGATTGCTTGCGCCGTATCATCATTTTCATAATAGAGATAACCAATAGCTTCTTGCAATTTATCATTGAGGCTATCTTTTGCCAATCGCTTTTCCATAATTGCAATTGCCTTCTCATAGTCTTCATTTTCTTGGTAAAAATTGGCTAAAGTCTCTTGTAATAAAAAAGAATCGGGAAATGTCTCCAAAGCCTTTAATAATTCAGCTTCTTGGATTGCAG
>JBBRHK010000348.1:0-3295 GCA_038222815.1 Chitinophagales bacterium | reverse complement strand
GATTAAGTAGAGATGCATTTGATCATGCATTAACTGGTTTCGAAAAGCTTAAAGCTAAAGGCAAATTAAGTAGAGGTAACATACTTACAATCATCGATTTTACAAAACCTTCTAACCAGAAGCGATTGTTTGTAATAGATGTATCTTCTCTAAAACTATTATTTAATAGCTATGTAGCTCACGGACAAAACTCTGGAAAAGAAATGGCCGAAAGCTTTAGCAATAATAATGAGAGTTATCAAAGTTCTATCGGTTTCTATGTTACAGCGGGTACTTATGCTGGCAAGAATGGATATAGTATGTATCTGAATGGAGTTGAAAAAGGTTTCAATGACCACGCCTATGCCAGGTCTATCGTGATGCATGGTGCAGATTATGCTACCGAAAATTTTGTACAAGCTAATGGCTATCTTGGGAGGAGTTGGGGCTGCCCTGCTGTACCACCAGCCTTAAATAAGCCAATTATTGATAAAATAAAAGGCGGTAGTTGTTTGTTTATTTACAGTGACAAGAAGAATTATTTGTCTAAGTCTTCTTATATCAACGGGTAAGAAAGTTTCATTTTACATAGTTCTATCGTAGGATGTTTAACTTTGTGTTTCACAAAAGCTAGAAAACATTTTATGAGTTTGATTCCCATATTAAAAGGTACAGGCGTAGCTATTGTTACACCATTCTTAGAAGATTGTAGTGTAGATTATGTTGCATTGGAAAAGATAATAAATAGCATAATAGAAGCTGGAGTAAACTATATCGTATCGCTCGGTACCACTGGTGAAACTCCTACACTTACAAAAACTGAAAAGCTAGAAATTGTAGCATTTACTTCAAAGGTTATAGACAAGCGAGTGCCTATGGTAGTAGGTATTGGTGGTAATGCTACAGAAATGCTTTGCGAAGAAATAAAATCGTTTGATTGTAAAGATGCTGTGGCTATTCTTAGTGCTGCGCCATATTATAATAAGCCCTCACAAGAAGGTATTATACAACATTATGCTGCTGTTGCCGATGCGAGTAAGCTGCCTATCATTATGTATAACGTTCCAGGAAGGACAGGAAGAAATATGGAAGTAAGTACAATAGTAGAGCTTGCCTCTCACAACAACATTGCTGGCATTAAAGAAGCAGCAGGAAACTTAATTCAATCTTTACAGATTCTTAAAAATGCTCCTTCAGATTTCTTAGTTGTGAGTGGTGATGATGATCTTGCTGCGCAGCAAGTTGCAGCAGGGATGCACGGGGTGATAAGTGTTGCTGCAAATAGTTTTCCCAATGAATTTTCCACAATGGTAAATGCTGCACTGCAAGGAAACGTAGAGAAAGCTAATAGTATAAATAGTAAATTACTTAAAGCATACGAACTTTTATTCGTAGAGAATAATCCAGCTGGAGTTAAGTATTTTCTTCATAAAAAGCAGCTACTTCTCAATAAATTGAGACTGCCACTAGTGCCTTTGAGTATGGGTGTACAAAAGGATATTGATGAGTATTTATCCAATAACTAAGAACATTCCGTGCATGAAAATATTAGTAGTTTGCTTATTAATTATATTTATTTTCCCTGATAGAATTACGGCACAAACAAAGCTAATGCCTGTTGCAGAACATGGTATGGTAAATTATTTCCCGGAACTTGTTCAACCTGTTTTCTCAAATAAGAAAAGGGGGATTTGGGTGTATACACCTCCAAATTATGATACGGCTTCTGTTGCACGGTACCCTGTGTTATACATGCATGATGGTCAAAATCTTTTTGACGCTAGAACGTCTTATGCAGGTGAGTGGGGTATTGATGAAGCTATGGATTCTCTAATAAAAAAAGGTATAAAACCAAGTATAGTTGTAGGGATAGATAATGGTGCAGACAGAATAAGAGAATACAACCCTTCAGATAATGATAAGTATGGGACATCGTTAGCAGACGATTATTTAAATTTTATTATAAAGCAATTGAAGCCCTTAATAGATAGTACCTATAAAACAAAACCAGATGCAGCAAATACGATGATTGCTGGTAGCTCACTCGGCGGACTTGTGTCTTATTATGCAGCTGTGAAATATCAAAATGTATTTAGCAAGGCAGGGTTTTTCTCTAGTTCTTTTTGGATAGATTCAACTCTTACTGACCTACAACCAGTACAAAAGTTGTCGACTACTAATAAGTATTTCTTTTATATGGGCGAGAAAGAAGGGCAAGATAATATTGCATTCAATGAGCAATTTGCCACTAATATGGCTATGATGGGCAATGCGATTATTTTTTCTTATACCCTTCCTTCAGGAGAGCATAACGAAGAGTTTTGGAAGCTTACCTTCCCCATTTTTTATAAATGGATGATGGCATCTGGAGCCAATGTAGAAATGCCGATTGAGTGAGGTCAAATTATAAAACAGCATCCTTCCTCTGCAATTTCTGTATTTGGAAATAGTTGTGACGCTTCTTCTTTAAAAGCTTCTAGTTCTATATATTTTGAGGAAAAATGACCGAGTAATAATTTTTTTACTCCTGCCTTAGCAGCTATCATTGCGGCTTGTTCGCTAGTACTATGAAACCTTTCATAAGCTTTTTGCGCTTCATCTTTAAGGTAAGTAGATTCGTGGTACATTAAATCTGCATTCATAATATGTGGCAAGAAGGTTTCGCAATAGCGGGTATCAGCACAATACACATATTTCTTTTTTTGTACTGCGATTGTAAGCTCATCATTTGAAATTATGGTACCATCTTCTGTGCTGTAATTGAATCCGTTTTGTAATGATTCGTAAAAACTTATTGGAATATTGTAAAAATCTACTTGCTCTTTTAATATTGACCTTGGTTTGCCTTGCGTTTCGAAACTAAATCCCCAGCAGGGTATCCTATGATCTGTAGGAAAAGCTTGTATTCTCAAATTGCAAGCAGTAAAAGCAGCTGATAGAAACTCTAAACCAACAAAGTAAACAGGATACGGTAATATAGTATCTGCGGCTTTTAGTTGCGCCTCTATGATAAGCTCTAGTGCAGCGGGTGCATAAATATACATTTGCTCTGTTCTGCCCATCAGTCCCATACTGGTAAGCATACCTATAAGACCAAAGTAATGGTCACCATGCATATGACTTATGATAACCGTATTTATTTTACTTGGTTTTATTTTATATCGTACTAGCTGTGTTTGAGTGCCTTCGCCACAGTCTATAAGAATACTACCTATATGCGTCTGTAGTATTTGCGCAGTGGGATGCCTACCGTGGGCAGGCAGTGCAGAATTATTTCCAAGTATTATTAATGATTTCAATATTTTATGTTTTAATC
>JBBRHK010000347.1:0-3310 GCA_038222815.1 Chitinophagales bacterium | reverse complement strand
GGCTGGGGACAATTAGCTAACTATGGTTGTTTACTATTTGTAACATTGCTTGGTATGGCTATGAGAAAAATTAATGTGGCTTCTGTTGCAGGTTTTTCTGTTGCATCGTCTATCCTATTTTACTTTCTAAGTAATAGCAGTGTATTTTTTATGAGTGCAGGTTACTATGAGCCAAGTGTGGGTGGATATGCACTTTGTATGGAAGCTGGATTACCATTTTTACAAAAAGGTATTTTGGTAGATTTACTATTCTCCTCCGTATTCTTTGGTAGCTACTATTTCTATACCGTGAAAAGTAAGCAACTGGCTAAGGCTTAGTTAAACAAGGAATCTGTTGTAGGTTGATTTTCATATCCTTCATCTATCAAAAGATTTTTGCCATCCGCCGCTGAAGTGGCTAGCAAATCACAACGATTGTTGTGAGGATTATCTGCGTGCCCTTTTACCCAAATGAACTCAATAGATAATGATGTGGCTATTTTATGATACCTGCGCCATAAATCAGGATTCTTTTTACCGCCTTTAAAATTTGTTTTAAGCCAAGTTTTTAGCCAACCTAGCTGTACAGCATTTACAATATACTTACTATCCGTGTACACTATTACTGGCAACTCTTTATTGGTAATACTCTCTAAAGCCACGATAACGCCCATCAATTCCATACGATTGTTAGTGGTGCGCCTATACCCTTGGCTCAGTTCTTTTTTATGTTGTCCAAACATCAGCAAAGCTCCATAACCACCCGGGCCAGGATTACCACGGGAAGAGCCATCCGTATAAATAACTATCTTCTCTGCCATAATTATACTTGAAAAACGCCGGTGCTAAATGGTTCTATTTTGGGATTATTGTTAGACATCTTTATTCCTTCTGCAATGATTTGTCTGGTATCTTTTGGATCTATGATACCATCTACCCAAAGCCTTGCTGCTGCATACTCAGGAGTAGTTTGCCTATCATAGTTTGCAGTGATGCGCTGTAAGATTTCATTTTCTTCTTCTGCAGATATTTCTTGTCCTTTTGCTTTAAGGCTACTCACTTGAATCTGTAACATAGTTTTTGCAGCTTGCTCGCCACCCATTACGGCAATCTTAGCACTAGGCCAAGCAAATATCAAACGAGGATCGTATGCCTTGCCACACATTGCGTAGTTGCCTGCGCCATAAGAATTTCCTACTATAATCGTAAACTTAGGTACAACAGAATTGGCTACTGCATTTACCATTTTTGCGCCATCTTTTATTATTCCAGATTGCTCACTCCTACTTCCTACCATAAAGCCCGATACATCTTGTAGAAAAACTAACGGTATTCTTTTTTGATTGCAATTCATAATAAAACGTGCTGCTTTATCGGCACTATCATTATAGATTACACCGCCGAGTTGCATCCCTGATGTTTTACTTTTTACCACCAGTCTTTGATTGGCTACAATACCCACTGCCCAGCCTTCTATGCGAGCATAGCCGCATACAATCGTTTGCCCATAATCTTCTTTGAACCCTTCAAAACTATTTGCATCCACAATACATTGTATCATTTCTAGCATGTCGTAAGGCTTCTTATTTCCTTCACTCTGCAATTTGTAAATATTGTCCATCTCAGATTTTGGAGCAATAGTTTCAATTTTATTAAAACCTGCTTTTGGGCTATCGCCCATCTTCGACATTAGTTTTTTTACATAATCAAATGACGCTTCCTCGGTATCAAATTTATAATCTGCCACACCAGAAACGCTATTGTGCATTACTGCTCCGCCGAGTGCTTCCGCTTCTACATCTTCTCCTATAGCGGCTTTTACAAGATATGGTCCAGCAAGAAAAATAGATCCTGCTCCTTCTACCATTATCGTTTCATCACTCATAATAGGCAAGTATGCGCCGCCTGCTACGCAAGCACCGGTTACCACAGCAATTTGCGAAATACCCATTGCACTCATCTTAGCATTGTTCCTAAATATTCTACCAAAGTTTTCTTTATCAGGAAAAATTTCATCTTGCATAGGAAGGAAAACCCCAGCGCTATCCACGATATAAATAATGGGTAGATGATTCTCCATTGCTATTTCTTGGAAACGCAAATTCTTTTTTCCCGTAATGGGAAACCAAGCACCAGCCTTTACAGTCTGATCATTGGCCACAACAATACACTGCCTGCCACTGATGTAACCGATCCCACCTACAACGCCGCCAGCAGGGCAACCGCCTTGTTCTTCATACATTTCATAACCGGCGAAAGCACCTATTTCTATAAAAGGACTTTCATCATCCAAAAGGTAATTGATTCTCTCTCTAGCAAATAATTTTCCACGACTGTGTTGCTTTTCGATTGATTTTTTCCCGCCACCATCTTCTATCACAGCCAACTTTTGTCTTATGGCACTCCAAGCTAGCTTTGCTTTATCCTCATTTATATTATCTTCTAAATTCATACTGTTATTTAATTTTGGGCAATTTACGAATTAAAAAGTGACTGATGGAAAATGATAGATTATGGTAGAATATTAATTTAATTTAGATGAAATTAGTACAGCTTAATTAAATGTTGATTGTAGTTTGGCTAGTAATGTTCGACACCCTACGGGGTCGGAAATACAGAACACTATTATTGCTATAAACGTTCGACCCATACTGGGTCGGTCAAATTTCTACAAGTCGTTCTGTAATGCCGTTATCAATAATTTCTTAGTCTACTTGTTACTTAAAACAAAAAGCCTCGTATAAAACGAAGCTTTTTTTTAAAGTGCCCACGAAAGGAATCGAACCTTCACGCCCTTGCGAACGGCAGATTTTGAGTCTGCTGCGTCTACCAATTCCGCCACATGGGCAACGCTTTTTTACATTAAAAATGTAAGGGGCTGCAATTTAGTGTAATCTTATAATCTATCCAAAAGCCGTTGTAGGTATTTTGCTTTAAAGTAGAATTCTTTTAAGGTTTGGTAGTCTTCAGCAGTATGTGAAGGAGCTGCTTTATTTAATATTAGCTCTACTTCCTTCTCTAAATCATCGATGTATTGAAGCACCTTATTCTCTACTGTTGAGTCTGAGTCCAAGTCTTCATTTAATTCCATCATTTCCATCAAAAAATCTGCTGGTAAGGCATATTTTTCGTCTGGTTCAAGCTCCCCTTTTACTTTCAAATAATAGGCTATCAATGCATATTTATCTTTTAAGACTTTATAAGCTTGATTTACCAAAGCACTTTGCTGCAATGCTTCTTCCTTTTCGTCTTCTGTTGCCTGGGTAAAAAAATCTGGATGAAATTGCTTTTGTAATTGTTGGTATTTCTTTACAACTAGCGTATTATCCGC
>JBBRHK010000346.1:0-3322 GCA_038222815.1 Chitinophagales bacterium | reverse complement strand
TGAATAACAGCATAAAAGAGCCAGAGACTAATGCCGACTTATATAATTTTTGTGAGGATGCACTCCTTCATTTAGATGCTGCATCTCCAATAGTTACAGCGAATTTACCTTTATATTTTAGTATTCAATTTGCTTATTTTTTCGGTTTTAAAATAAATAATTTCCCCATTTCTTTTGATGAAGCAGAACCTTATTTTTTAGATTTGAATGAGGGACAATTTGTAATGCACCAACATCCTTCTGGCAATTATCTAGAAAAAGAAGATGCTACAATCATTGCAGAATTATTAAGAATACAACAACCGGCAGACCTTGATCAAATAAAAATCAACAGGCAAATGAGAATGAAATTGTTGCAGAGTTTAGAAATGTATTATCAATTGCATTTACCAGATTTTAGGCCGTTAAAATCATTAGAAGTTTTACAAAATATCTTTGATTGAGCTACCTTCTACAACAAAACTTCAGTACTAGCTCCCTCTGCTATCTGTTCTTCTGTAATCTTCGATAATAAATTTACCCCTGGCTTTTTTCCCTTCTCAAAATCCCCAAAATTATCACTAATGCCCAGTGAAGTAGCCCCATTGAGCGTTCCCCATTGCAATAATTCAGAAATAGGAATTGTGGGATTTGCTTGATGAAGTACTTGTAATTCTGATAAAATATTTAGCTCATTGTTTGATGCGAGACTATCTGTTCCTATGCAAATATTTACCGCAGCGTCTCTTAGCATAGCGACATTTGGCAAATTATTTTCAATGTATAAATTGGCCTTTGGACAAAGCACAAAATAGACTGAATCTAAAAACTGAGCTGCATATTTTTTTATAAAAAACAAATCTTTGTCCGAGGTAAATGTATTGTGTACGAGTAGTAATTTCTGTTGCTCTCTAAAAACAGGCAAAACAGATTGAATGCTTGATTGATAAGTAGGTTCAAAAAAATCGATGTCAATTCCTAAAGACTTATACAATTTTAGAAAATCGCCTTCCTTGTCTTCAAAGAATTTATTTTCTTCTACAGATTCCTGATTGTGCATTGTAGTAATAGCGCCGGCTGTCGCAATATTTATCATTGTAAATAGCCTATCACTTACAGAATAGGGAGCGTGAGGCGCAAGCGTACTTCTACTCCTGCTCGTAGATAAATTTTCGTCAAAGAATTGAAGTATTTTTTTGGCTGCTTCCAGTCGAGATAATGCCGTTTCTGGAACAAAACCAGTAACCTCCATAAAATTATGAAAGTAAATATCAGAAGCTTTTTTCGCCTCTAGAGAATCCAAAGTATTACAAATATCTCCTACTGCTACAATTCCATTTTTCTTCAATTCCTTTAAACCAGCATTTATGAGCATTTCCTTCTCTTCTGGTTGTTCTCTTATTCCCATCACCGATTGCACAAAAGCTACCAATCCTTTCTTTTCGTCAATTTTTCCTTTGAGGTGCGATAGCTCAGTATGGCAATGAGCATTTATCCAACCTGGCGCAAGCATCCCTTCTACCACTTCTACATCATCGCCGGCATCTGCCACTGATACAATAGCCTTTACAACTCCATCATCTTCACAAATAAGCACGGTATCCGCTGATAAAAATTGTTTCCCATCAAAAAAATGATTTCCCTTAAATTTCTTCACTTGCTATAATTTCTTTTCTCTATTTATTTCATTCCTAGTAATGTGTGAAATTAACGTAAATTTGCGCCTATTTCAATAGAACATTCTGTGCGATGTGGGGAGAAAAACAAACGTTACTGGTCATTTCTCTCGGAATCATTGTACTCCTTATTCGTTTTGTTTTTAGAACGAAAGAAGAGCCAGATAATAATAATATGCTAGATAAATTAGACGCCATAAAGGCAAAATTTGATAACCTTTCTGTAGCACTTACCAATCCTGATATTGTGAGTGACAATAAGCGCTATAGCGCTATGAGCAAGGAATACAGAAGCTTGGAAAAAATCATTAAAGTACGCAATGAGTATGTGAAGACGATGGAGGACATTGAGTTTAACAAAGAAGTACTCAATGAGAATGATGAAGAAATGCGCAACCTAGCCAAAGAAGAATTGCCCATTTTAGAAGAGAAAAAAGATTCCATAGAAAAGCAATTGAGGAATATGCTCATTCCTAAAGATCCGTATGATGAGAAGAATGCGATACTAGAAATAAGGGCAGGAACGGGTGGCGATGAAGCTTCTTTATTTGCTGGAGATTTACTAAGAATGTATATGAAATACTGCGAAAAGCAGAACTGGAAAACTACTCTACTTTCAGAAAGTGAAGGTACAGTAGGCGGATATAAGGAGATACAAGTAGAAATAAGTGGGGATGATGTGTATGGCACTTTAAAATTTGAGAGTGGGGTGCACCGTGTACAAAGAGTACCTGATACAGAGAGCCAAGGCCGTGTGCATACGAGTGCAGTAACAGTTGCGGTAATGCCAGAAGCAGAAGAAGTAGATTTTGAACTTAAAGAAAGTGATGTAAAAATGGAGACTGCCCGTAGTGGCGGTGCTGGTGGTCAGAATGTAAATAAAGTAGAGACAAAGGTTTTCTTAACTCATAAGCCTACTGGAATCGTTGTAATGTGCCAAACGGATAGATCACAGCTTGGTAATAAGCTTAGAGCGATGGAAATGTTACGTACAAGATTATACGATGAAGAGGTAAGAAAAGCAGAGGAAGCTATTTCTCACTTGCGTAAAAGCCTTGTGAGCACGGGAGATAGAAGTGCTAAAATAAGAACCTATAATTTTCCACAAGGGAGGGTTACAGATCATAGGATAGGACTTACGGTGTACAACCTAGATAGTGTACTTAATGGCGAGGTAGGGGAATTTATAGATGCTTTACAATTTGCGGAGAATGCAGAGAAGCTGACGACGCAAGAATAGTTGTGAGTTGTAAGTGGTGAGTTGTAAGTTTTTAGGGAAAAAATTCCACACTTTTGGATAAGGGAATGGGATTTTATAAAGTTATTAATGTGTTCTATTTCAACTGATTAACAAAATTTAAAAAAATATTTGCTAGTGATAATTATAAATGGCATCTCATTTGCAATTTATATATCAGTTAAGGGAAATTAAATTTCTCATAAGCAGTTAGTTTTGGTAAAAAGCGGCCTTTGTTTTCACAAGGGCTTTTTTTATGCCTGTAAGTCAAGAATTTGCCATTTGTAAAACATTCTACCACTACTCCCTTTGATTATAATAAATTTGCAGCAAATAACTTTTGTAGTGGATATACGAGCAGAGAGAAAATCATTTTTAAAAAAACTAGCCAAGCGAGGAAAAAATACTGCTCCAGTACACAGTGAAGCAG
>JBBRHK010000345.1:0-3336 GCA_038222815.1 Chitinophagales bacterium | reverse complement strand
AAGGTAAAGATTCTGTCGCATTCGCTTTGATGTCCATCCTTTGAAAGCTGCCAGCTTTGCTGTAATAAAGATATTTCCCTTGCTTATCCATGGTGATGGCATTTGGATTAGTACCGCCTTTTGTGAGCTCTTTTAAATTTTTACCATCCCACTTGATGCTATACAAATCATTACCTTCTGCATCACTATTATCAGTAGTAAAATAAAAAGTTTCACCATCCTTTGAGATGAGCATATTACCTACATCACCAGCAACTTTCGTTACCTGTACAAGTCTATTATGAATACCATCAAAGTCTATTTGAACGGGCTTTACTTGTGCGCCTTTCTTAGGCTTTGCGGTATCTTCTTTTATATCTTCTTTCCAGTCCTCTGCATCTTTTTCCCAGTTTTCTTTTGTAAGCCATACGAAGTAGGCTTCATTTACTTTATTAGTCGTTCTTCTTGAAACAAAACCAAGCTTAGAACCATCGCCACTCCAGTAAGGACGACCGTCTGGTCTAGGATGCATTGATATATTTACGCCTTTTTTTGAATTATCTGCAGGCTGAATAAACACCTCCTCATTTGCATAAAGGTCATTGAGTGAATAGGCTAACCATTGGTCATCTGGACTCCAAGCAATACCTGCAGGCGCATCCCAAATATCACTCAAGATTTTCTCGTTAGATAATTTGCCTTCTGCATTAATATCTGCTACCACAAGCGCTCCTCTCCCTCTCACATAAGCTATTTTCTTACCGTTATTAGAAACAGTTATTTGTGTCTCATCACCTGAAGTTCTAGTGATTGGAACTAAAGTATGTTTTAAAGTCTTATATAAATTTGGCTCAGAAGCATCAGCAGATTTCACTAAATAAATATCGAAATTACCGTTATCCCTATCGCTGGTAAATAGCAAAGTAGAGTCATTCAAAAAATTAGGTTCAATATCTCTAAAGCCGTGCTTAGATATATTAATACTTCTAGCATTATCCTTATTGGCTTCCTTTAAAAATATTTCTCCTCTTATACCAAATGCCATCAATTTACCATTTGGAGATACGAAATACTCATTTGCTCCGGAGCTTAAATTTCTAGACTCTGATGCATCATTTCTATCATCTGCATTAATAACGACATTAAGTTTCGTAACCGCATTTGTAGAAGTATTCATCAAATACAAATTCAAATCTTTCTCAAAAACAATCGCACGACCATCGGCACTTATACCAAATGAGCGAATAGCTTCATCACTATAATTTGTAATTTTTTCTGGCTTACCATTAGCTTTGCCATTAGCATCTAGTTGTAGTTTATATAAATTATAAGTGCCAGCAATACTACTTAGAAAATAAATTTGATTGTTACTTCCCCATTGCGGAAATACATCATTAGTTTCAAAACAAGGAAGTAATTGGTAGCTTTTATTTTTTACGTCATACAGCCAAATGTCACGATCTGAACTACCCTTGTAATCTTCTCTAGCTACTGGATTAATATCGCCTCGCACAAAGACAATAGACCTACCATCTGGCGAAACGGATGGGTCGTGACCAATTGCATCTAAAATCCTTTCCTCTGTTCCACCCTTAGGATTTATGGCATACACTTCACTCGGCCGCTCTATCGATTTAAAATCTCTATTGCTAGAAAATACAATTTTATCTGCCTGAGTCCAGCTACTAATATTATCTGGTGCTGACCTGTAAGTAAGGCGCTTAGGAAGCCCACCAATACTAGGCATTACAAAAATATCATTATTACCAAACCTTGCTCCAGAGAAAGCAATTTGCTTCCCATCTGGGCTAAAGACTGGGCTGCTCTCATAAGCTTCATGCACGGTGAGTCGTGAAGCAGTACCGCCAGAAGAAGGGACAGTCCATATATCACCTTGGTAAGAAAACGCCACAACTGAGCCGTTGTTATTGATTGCTGGTTGTCTTAGTAATTTTGCATCTTGTGCTGGCAACAATTGACTGAATAATAAACAGCTAAGTGCTGAGATTAATTTTAGTTTCATATGGGTGGGCTTGTATATTATTTGGGCTTAAAGATAATGGCAGAAACTGAGAAAAAATAATAGAACAAAAAATAGGAACGAGAAGGAAAACTAATATTGCTTTAGTCCTAGACTGTCTCTGTAAAAACCAAATTCGTTTTTATTTTTTGTCCAATAGTCTGTCTTAATTGTTTTAATTTTAGTAGCTACACTAGTAAGCTTTACTGCGCCTTGTTTATAGGTTTCCGTCCAACCAATGATCTCGTAAGGAAAACTACTATTAAATTTAATAGATATAGATCTGTCAAGATCTAGGTATAAAATAGTGTAGGTGTAAATATCTTTGTCTTTCACTAAAAGTGCAGATGCCGGATACGCTTTGACATCTTTATGCATCAACCGACAGTATTCTAAAGAAGGAATAATAGACTGCTCTCCTGTAGGTAGTTGCTGAGGACGAATTCTTATTTTGTTCCAAAGTTCATTTTCTAAAATAGCGGGTGCAATTTTTTCTTGCTTATCTGCCTCGTTTTCAAAGTAAGAGTGAGTGGTAATTTCAAACATTTTTCTAGCATTTATCTGAGTGTAAGCTTGTCCACACCATTCTTGTACTGATGCGCTTACCTTCAATGCAGGTTTATCATCTGTCACAGGGTAAAAACTGCTTTGCATAATACTATAAGGATATATGCCAGTGTTGAAATTCTTCGTACTGTTTAGCTTTAAGACAGATATATTATCAGGATTCTGCTTATCTGCTTTTACTTGTTCTTTTGGTAAAAAATCTTCGGTAACATAGATGAGGACAGCATCTCCTTTACGAAGCTCGCCGTACCTTGCTTGCGTTAAACTATAAGAAGTTATTTCTGCTTTACCTCCATACCAATATTCGTTAAATGCCGGAGTAGGAATAAATGGAGCTGTTGCAGACTCTGAAGGCTTTTTGTCTTCCTTATTACCTAAGTTACCGCAGGCTATCATTACTATACTTAGCATAATGATAGTGACAACAAAAAAATATATTTTTTTCATAAAAACTCTGTTTTTGATTCCTTTAAAATTATGAAACTTTTGTGGCACAGCAATTTGCAAGCAAACTTATAAATCAATTCAAAATTCGAACTTCCTTCACAACAGAATTTGAGAAAAAACGTTCAGTTTTATAATCATTGATGGGATTGCCAATTTCAAACAGCCTTACATTCGCAATTACGGCTGAGAAAATACTATAGTCGAGTTTTATTTCCCCATTCGTAACTTTCCATTTCTAAACTAAAAGAATAATGAATAGAGTTTCACTAAATAAAGATTTATCCTTGTCGAGAGTAATACTAGGATTGTGGAGATTGAAGGAC
>JBBRHK010000344.1:0-3355 GCA_038222815.1 Chitinophagales bacterium | reverse complement strand
TATATGCCTATTGTACACTCTCATCAGAATTAGTGGGACTCAATAATGAGAAAGCTAATCAGTATGCAAAAAAGGGGCTTGAGATTGCCAAAGGACTAGGTAATAAATCTATGCAAGCTTGGGCTACGCATGTGCTTGCAGAAACGTATGATTTCCTAGGAAAAGCAGATAGTTGCCTTTTGTATTTTGAGGAATCAATCAATTTAAAAAGGGCCTTGAAAGATGTTGATGGAGAAGGCGCTTCCAATATTGGTATCGGGATGCTTTATTTTTATCAGAAGGATTTAAGTAAAGCAGAAATTTATTTCAACAAAGCTCTTACGCTTTATACCAAGGTAAATAATGAAAAGCGTATAGGTGCTGCTCTCAATAATCTTGGTGCGGTGTATAGAAATCAAGGTCAGTATCAGCTCGCCATTGATACTTACGAGCAGGCCTATAAACTGAAGGTAAAAACAAAAGACAGTGTAGGGATGTTCAATGCACTAGCTAATCTTGGCACTGCCTATCAATATTTGAAACAATACGATAAGGCAGAAAAATATTTGATGCAAAGTAATGATCTTTTAAAACTTACAAAATCTAAGAATAATCAGATAACAAATTTTGCAGCCCTTGCACAGTTAAAAATGGAACAGGGAAAATATGCAGAAAGCAAGCGTTTTTTAGATGAAGGAATAGAGGTAGGGCGTAACCTGGATCAGCCTCACGAAATGATGGAGCTTTACTTAGTCTATACTGCATTGGATTCTTTGACTAATGATTACAAATCAGCCTATCAGCATTTAAGAATACAGAATGATTTTCAAAAGAAAATTACGCAGGCAGAAAGGCAAAAGGAAGTAGATAAGTTAGAAATTGTATATCAGACCAAGGAGAATGAAAAAGAACTAGAGTTGCGTAGCACCATTATCAAAAATAAAAACAAAGCGATCTTATGGGTAAGTCTAATTTCTGGCCTGTTATTGCTTTTATTGTTGAGATTGTTTTGGTTGAGGAATAGGTTAAATAAATCTAATCTGCAATTAAAGCAACTTGTTATAGAAAAAGAAGATTTAGTAAAAGAAATACACCATCGAGTAAAAAATAACTTACAAGTGATAAGTAGCTTACTTAATATGCACGTTAGGCGAGTTCAAGACCCACAATCCAAAAAAATATTTGATGACGGTATTTCACGCATCCAAGCAATGTCACTCATTCACCAGAATATTTACGCACATTCTAACTTGCAACAGATACAACCAAGAGAGTATGTAGAGAAACTGGTGAGTCAATTATTTGTAACGTATCAAATACCTGATAAAACAATATTGGCCAATACAAATATTGATGACATAAATTTAGATATTGAAAAGCTGATGAGTGTAGGGTTGATACTTAATGAGATATTATCTAATGCTTTTAAATATGCTTTTAATGGAAGTAAGACTGGTACGATAGGCATTTCGTTACACCAGCCGTCGCCAAGCCAAGTGGAAATGATTGTAGCAGACAATGGCAGCGGTATAAACATTGGGATGAAGGAAGAAACATCCGATTCTTTGGGTATGAAACTCATTCAAGCCTTTAGTGATAAACTTAAAGCCACTTTAAGTATCGATACTAAAAACGGTACTGCTTATAAATTCATTTTTGACCCAACCAGATGATGATGGAATCATTACAAATATTAATTCTAGAAGACGAGCCTTACATAGCGCTCGATTTAAAGGAATATTGTATAGAGCTTGGTAATGAAGTGATAGCTATGTGCTATGATTATGAAGAAGCTTTGAGACAGATCGAAATTTGTAAGCCAAATTTTGCTTTAGTAGATATTCGAATTGGAGAACACGACGATGGTATTGAGTTAGGAAAGAAACTAAATGAGGAATATGGAATCCCATTTATATACATTACTTCTTTTTTTGATGAAAAAACATTGAAGGCTGCTAAGGCTACCTATCCATCTGGTTATCTTGTAAAGCCAATTACTAAAGGCGGACTTACTGCCGCTGTAGAAATAGGGATGGCCAATTTTACTCAATGGCGTAATACTAAAAAAATTGACGAAAAAATAACTGCATATAGCAACTCACCACTTACTGGCAGAGAGACAGAAATTTTATTACACCTAATGCAAGGAAAAACCAATGACCAGATAGCTCAGGCACAATTTGTAAGTCAAAATACAGTAAAAACTCATCTGAAAAATATATTTGTAAAGTTCGATGTAGAGAACCGTGGTCAGTTGATTGCAATGATGAATAAATAAATTTTTTTTTAAAGAGCTAATTGCTCCAAGATTATTGTTATTATTCATTTGTAAACTTTGATATCGGTTGTTATCCTTACCAAACCGAAACTGACTATATAAACACTTTTTGAAAATATGAAAATTAAGATTTATTTTTTTTCTTTATTAAGTAATAATAAGTCCTCAATTTTTTCTTCCCTACCTCCCAATTCCTCCCTATTTTTACCACATCAGTCAGCAAGAAAATATATTAACTCTACCTATTGCCTATCTCAAAGGCATTACGGCGCAGCGTGCAGAGTTATTGCAGAAAGAGTTAAGCATTTTCACTTACAATGATTTACTACAGCACTATCCTTTCCGTCATATCGATAGGACTAATGTAGATAAAATAAATGGACTCACTCCTGCCAACGAATATGCCTACATAGCCGCAACACTTGTGAGTACACAGCTTATGGGCGAGGGTAGGGCCAAACGATTAGTAGCAAAATTTGATGATGGTTCAGGGGTTGTAGAGTCCGTTTGGTTTCAAGGGATACAATGGGTGCAGAAAATGCTAGTAGTAGGGAGGAAGTATTTAGTTTTTGGTAAGCTGGGATTTTTTATGAGCAATCCGCAGATTCCACATCCTGAATTAGAAGTATTTTCTGAAGAGAAGTCACAAGGTAAGCAGCACCTAGAGCCCATTTACCCCACAACAGAAAAATTGAAAACGAGAGGTATTAATGGAAAAGAGTTTTCTTCTTTTATTAAACAAATACTTCTTCAAATTAAAGAAACTGATTTTCCAGAAAATATTCCTTCTGCAATTATTAAGGAATATAAATTGATGGCTCGGCTCACAGCAATGCAGCAGATTCATTTCCCTAGCTCTGAGCAGCACTACAAGAATGCCTTAAGAAGATTAAAGTTTGAAGAATTGCTAATGGCACAGCTAAGAATTCAATTGATAAAAATGGAGCGCCACCGTTTTAGCAAGGGGTTTATTTTTAAAGAATTGGGAACTGCATTCAATGATTTTTATGCCAATCATTTGCCCTTCTCACTTACCAATGCTCAGAAGAAAGTAATAAAAGATATAAGAGCTGATATTGCAACCGGCAAGCAAATGAA
>JBBRHK010000343.1:0-3357 GCA_038222815.1 Chitinophagales bacterium | reverse complement strand
GTTTGTTGTTACTGGTCATCGCCGTACCATAGTCATAGCCTGCAATAGATACATAAGGTATCTTCACATTTGGCTTTTTACTGAAGCTTTCTGAAACACCAAAATGTTCTAGCTCTAGGCTTTCAAACTTGCAGAGTATCGTTTCTAGCCCAAGAAAGTTATTGATGGCTCGCATACCCTCGGGATATACTCTCCAGCAATCTACAGGCGCATCTGCATAAGGCCAACTGATGGGTGTGAGCGTAAGAATAAGACCACCAGGCTTTACAATTCTTTTTAGCTCTGCCATCCAAGTCCATATTTCTTTTACATTACACATTACACCGCCAGAAAATACAATGTCAAATCTATTATCTTCAATAGGGTAATTATACTCTTGCGTACTATAAATAAAATGGGGGTTGTCATTACCTGCAAATCCTTCTACAATATCTAAGGAATGCCAGTCTTGGTCTTGTAGCCCAGAGAGCTTTTGATAGCTTGATGGATTTCCTTGTGGGCCAATCTCTAACACTTTTAGTCCATCTTTAAAATAGGGTTTACAGTATTTTAGAAAAAGTAGCTCGTTGTTTAAATGCATCTCAATATACTTTTAGAAGAGAAACCCCTTCATTTTTGTTTAGGTAAATTTTTATTTATTAATTATTTTTTTAAAAACACAATCCCCAAAACGTTCCGCACAAAATTAAAATCGAGAAAAAATTATACGAGTTTAATGCAAATTTTTCTTTAGTCCATTTTATAAAAGCCATAATGACCAATGCAATCATTCCTATCATAAGTGGCAGCCAAAGCATTTCAAAAATTGCTCCAACGATAGCATATTTATAGACATCCATACTTTGCCCGAGCAGCCAAAGAGCAGCAGCCAAGATGCTCAAAATAAATATCGTTTTGTTATTTTTCATTTTCGTTTGCTTTATACCGTATCCATAAAACTTTTCTCTACCTTACTAAACACTACAATGCCAATTACTAGTAATACGACTATAACGCCGCCGCTGTAGCATAATTGCATAGCATCAAAACTTCCTTTGCCAAAGAGTGCATACCTAAAGGCTTCTACAATGGGTGTAAGTGGGTTCCATTGTATCCAAGCAGCATAAGATTTAGATTTCAAAAATGATAAGGGATAGGCTACCGGCGTGGCATACATTAATAGCTGTACAGCAAAACCTATCAGCACTGTAAAATCTCTATACTTGGTAGTAAGGCTACTAATGATGATCCCTAGCCCTAGTCCGAGTGCTGCCATCATTAACACCAATACTGGGATAAGTAGCCAAACGGCGCCAAAGTGAAAATTATTATTCTTAATACCGAAATAAATCATAAAGGCAAGGAGCAATAAAAACTGAATACCAAATTTGACCATATTGCTGGCTACGGTGCTGAGGGGTAAAATTAATCTTGGGAAATATACTTTACCAAAGATGCCTGCATTACTTACAAAGGTGCTACTCGTAGCGGTAAGGCAAGAGGCAAAATAATTCCAAATGGTAATGCCACTCATATAAAATAATATGCTGGGCTCTATCCCATCTGTTGGGATATTGGCAATCTTGCCAAATACTAAGGCGAACATTAGGGTGGTAAATATGGGTTGTATGACGTGCCATAGTGGACCGAGGATCGTTTGCTTGTATTGGGCAGTGAAGTCCCTTTTAACAAAAAGCCATAGTAGGTCTTTGTATTGCCAAATTTCTTTGAGGTTAATTTGCATTAGCCCTGCCTTGGGACTGATGATGGTGTCCCATTGGGTGGCTTCGTTTTCTGTATTTATAATTTCTGACATTTTTTGTTTGACCACGTTTTAGGTTTTAACACGGAGAACACGGAGGGAGAGAATGCTGTTCCAGTGCTCTTGCTTTTTACTTTGTGTTCTCCGTGTTTTAGAGGCACGGGGACCACGGGGTTAAGCGCTTGCTGTTTTAAATTTTAAGCTACTTCTTTGTGTTCTTTGTGTTAAGCCCTTCTCCGTGTTAACATAAAAAACATAACCCTAAAGATCTCCGCAAATCACTCTCTTCACCCCATCCTTCAACATCGCCACATTGAAATTTATTAAAAATCCCAATTTACAATTCGATAATCGTAAGTAAGTAAGCAACTGTGCAAAATGTACTTCGTGTAATGTATCTACAACTTTCAACTCTATAATAAATTTATCTTCAATCAGTAGATCGATTCTGTACCCTGCGTCCAACTTTACTTCTTTGTAAATGACTGGCAGGGCTTTTTCCTTTTCTACTTTCAGTCCAGTTTCTAATAACTCGAAATACAAACATTCTAAATAAGTTCTTTCTAAAAGACCTGGACCGAGTTGCTTATGAACGTTTAAAGCGGCATTGAAGACGATTGTTGCTATTTCGTTTTCGGTCATTTTTTATTTTTTTTAACACGGTTTTTTTTAACACGGAGCACACGGAGAAGGAGAATTATGGTTTGACGCTTGTACTTTTTACTTTGTGTCCCTTGTGTTTTACACACACGGGGAACACGGGGTTAGAGGCATTCTATTCTGATTATTTTGCTACTACTTTGTGTTCTTCGTGTTAAAACCCTTCAACTAATTTCCCCAAAAATCCTTTCCAATTATCCTTATACTTTTCATATCCAAAATGCTGCTCTACTAATACTTCATTTGGAACAAATTCCAAAGGATTGAACAACACATTCAATATCGCAGCTTCTATTTCATTGTCATCATCAGGATTTACTAAAGTTCCCAAAGCGCCATTCAACAACGCATCCACACTCCCATCTTGATTACCCGCTATCACAGGAAGTCCATAATGCATTGCCTCTATAAATGTAATGCCGAATCCTTCTTTCTTGCTCGGTAAGATATAGGCATCTGCCATTTTAAAATGTACCGATAAATCTTGGTCGGCTACAAAACCAAGAAGTTTTACAAAGCCTTCCATCCCAACCTCAGTTGCAGTTTTTAAAATATACTCTTGTTCTTCTGTTGTATATTTTCCTGCTATCACATAATGAATAGCCAAGTCTTTCTCTCTTCTAATCTTTCCTAAAATGCGTATTACTTTATCATAACCCTTGTGTCGCTCGGTAACCGCTAGGCGAGTCAGCGCAAAAAGCACCAATTCGTCTTCCTCAATTCCTAACAGTATTTTTTTCTCGAGAGCAACTTCTTTACTAGCAGCCTTTTTTAAAAAAGGATCGAAACCATTATTGATGACCGTAATTTTTTCTGCAGCCACTGCATTTTCTGAAATTAGCTTGGATGCGGTGAATTGACTGACCGCCACAAACGCATCTACCAGCTGCATATTTTTTACTGGCTTCCATACTTCGATGCCGTGTGCAATTAATATTACTGTACAGTTTTTATTT
>JBBRHK010000342.1:0-3359 GCA_038222815.1 Chitinophagales bacterium | reverse complement strand
CATTTTGGAGCGCTTCGTGTACTCAATGACGATTATATTGCTGGTGGTACAGGATTCCCAACCCATCCGCACGATAATATGGAAATTATTACTATTCCATTTACCGGACAACTTGCTCATAAGGATAGCACAGGTGGTGAGGGCATTATAGCAGCTGGGGATGTACAAATTATGAGTGCGGGCTCTGGTGTAGAGCATTCGGAAAAGAATGCATCTAGCACAGAACCTATTACTTTATTTCAAACTTGGTTATTCCCCAAAGTAAAAAACATTACTCCAAGATACGATCAAAGAACTTTTGATAAAGAAGATAGAAAAGATAAATGGCAAATCGTGGTATCGCCAATAGAAGCTGACAATGCCTTATTCATCAATCAAGATGCAAAGTTTTCTTTAGCAGATTTGTCGGCTGGAAAAACACTTAGCCTTACTAAAAACTTTGAAAATAGTGGCTTCTTTATCGTAGCGATTAGTGGTAAAATAGAAGTAGGCGAAGAAGTATTAAATGCTAGAGATGCCATCGGAGTTTCTGAAATTGAGAGTTTTGAGATTAAAGCTTCTGAGGACGCAGAAATTTTAGCAATTGAATTGCCAATGATTTTTTAATTATTGAGCCAATTTCGCAATTTTTTAGTTCTTCAATTGAAAACCCTACCACACATTTCTAGGACAAGTATCTCCGTACTTATTACCCAGTAAAAAACCTATCATTATCTCGTGGGTATTACCGGTGTAGCTTCTTAGCTTTTGTGTGGTAGAGGCTTCATAAGCGTAGCTAATATTCATCGTATTAGAAATGTTTATCCCTGCCATACCACCAAAACCAGAAATATAATCTCCACGTCGATAGCTACCTCCTACCCATAGTCGGTCTTGGTATTGCAGTTTTGCATTAAAATGAGCGCCCAATAATTGCGGTTGCCAATATTGAACCATCACAGAAGGAATAAGATTTAAGTCTTCATTCAAATCTAACCTATACCCCGCCGTTGCAAAAAGATTAGGCTCAAAATATGTCCCATATTTAGGGTCTTTTACAAATCTTATTTTACCAGGAATTATGTTCAAAACAGAAACACCCACATAATAGTTAGCACTATACAGCCAAAGCCCCGCTCCTACTTCTGGCTTTATTTTCTTTAATTCACCACTTGCAATGCCTATTGCTGGGTCATTAGGATCTAAGTCAGCAAAGTCAATTTTTGTGCGATCAATAGCTACACTACTTACACCTGCATTAAAACCTGCAGCTAGCGTAGTTCTAGTACCCAACGGCTTATGATAAGCGTAAGAAGCATTTACACTCCATCTATTAATATAGCCAGCTCTATCATTCACAGCGGTAAATCCTACACCATGATGCGCATCTGGCGCAGTATAATCTCTCCAGTACTCCTTACCTCTCGGATTCTCGCCAGGTACCTGGAAAGAAGTAGGGCTAGTAGATAGATCTGTCTTACCTATTGGCCCATGAATAGTGAAATAGCTTGTAACAGGTGCACCAGGGATATTGGTCCACTGGTTTCTATTGCTAATTTTCACGTCAGTATAATTCTCAATACCTGTAACCGCAGGATTAAGGATGTAATTATTAAGCACATACTGCGTATAGGAAGGTTTCGCCTGTGCACTCACCGAAGTCGAAAAAATACAAGCCGCTAAAAAAATTATCGTTGATTTCAAAAATTTCATTTTACTACATTATTCTATTTGTCAATCTTGTTTTACTTTAGGATGGTCACATATCCTGTAATGGGAGCTCGACCATTTTCTGGTTCTATCACATAATAATAGGTATCAATAGGAAGCGACTTCCCATTCTTAGTTCCATCCCAAGGTCTAGTATAGCCCACTACCTGAAAAACTAATTCTCCTGTTCTCGTAAAGATTTTAACTTTCGCTTTAGGGTAAGTTTCTAGGTATTTAATTACCCAAGTGTCATTTATACCATCATTATTTGGAGAGAATGTATTAGGAATTCTAGGCGCCAATAATAATTTGATAAATACAGTATCGCTACTTACACAATCACCAGCACCAGTAACAGTAAGACGATAAGTCACATCCGTCAAAGGTGAACTTATTGGGTTTTTTATTAGGTTGTTATTCAAATAGCCATTAGATGCAGGCACATTCCAAGTCCAATTGTATTGTGGCAACACCGCAATTACAGTTGGCATCAATGTTACGCTACCAGCTTCTAATACAAACCTATTTTCGCCGGCATCTACTACTGGGTAATCATATACATTTATTACTTTGGTAGTGTCCTTTATGCAACCAAAATTATTGGTAACGGTCAATTTTACGTTATAGCTTCCTGGTCCGCTGTACAGATAGGCTGGCGGGTTTTGTAAGTTTGATGTAGCACCTGCTTCGCCAAAACTCCAATCCCAATTGGTAAGCACACCATCAGCACCAGTACTTACATCCCTCAGAACAGCAGATTGATCTACACATAAATCCTTTTTGGCAATTGTAAAATCGGCAAACGGTTGTGGATGCAATCTATCTAAAATAATAACGGTATCGTTGGAGCAACCAGCGCCACTAGTTACTGTAAGTCTTACTGGATAGGTACCAGCAGCTCTGTAAATATGAGTGGGATTTACAGCCGTACTAGTATTTAAACTACCACTGCTAGGGTCGCCAAAATCCCAAGCATAAGTAAAGCTCGCTTGGGTACCATCTGCAATGGTAGAGCTGCTACTGTTAAATGTAACCAATGCATTAGGCAAACAATAATCTGTTTTATCAAAAGTAAATGAAGGCCTAGGTATTGGCGCTACATTGGCAATTCTAGTTGTACTTGTACTTCTACAACCTTCAGAATTTGTAACATACATTGTAACGGTATATGCACCAAACACAGCGTAGGTATGCGTTATAGGCGCACCTGCGGCAAATGTCTGAGCCGCAGAACCATCTCCAAAATTCCAAGTGCTGTTACTTATTGTAGTACCAGCAGATGCTATACTCTGATCTGTAAATGTTACAACACTTCGCTCGCAGCTAGGTGTTACTACGGTGAACCTTGCTTGTGCAGTATCTAAGATGGTAATCGTCTGTGAAGCAGAATCCTTACATCCAGCTGCAGAAGAAGTGAAAACATACTTTATGGTAAGTGGAACTCCTATAGGTTGTCCAGTTGGATTAAAAATACCAGAGGCTGAAACACCAGGACCTGAGAAAACTGCAGTACCAGGAACGCCACCTATTTCTGACGCTTGTGTTATTTGAAAAGGAGCAGTTACATAACAAGTGTTTGGTATGGTATTAAATTGAACCCTTGGCGATGCATTTACCGTAACAGGAACAATTCTATCACTAAAACATACTCCACCCGAGAAAGCCCTCAT
>JBBRHK010000341.1:0-3380 GCA_038222815.1 Chitinophagales bacterium | reverse complement strand
CATCATCTACCTGAATCTGAAGACGCATTACATCTCCACACTCTGGTGCGCCTACTAGTCCTGTACCTACGTTACTTGCATTTTTATCAAGTGTTCCCACGTTTTGAGGGTTTGAATAATGCTCTATTACTTTATCTGAATATGCCATCTTATTTAGTTATTAGTTATGAATTATAAGTTATTAGTTTTTTATCTGCGAAAAATTTTTATTCTTCATATAAAGCTCGCAACCTTTTAAATTACCAATCCTCAAATTTATCGAATCATCAAATCAACAAATCATCGAATCTTCAAATTAGTGAGCCGCCCACTCTATTGTATCCAAATCTATGCCTTCTTTATACATTTCCCACAATGGGCTCAATTCTCTCAATTTAAGAACCGTTTCGCTGATTGCTTTAATGGTGTAATCTATCTCTTCTTCGTTTGTAAATCTACTTAATCCAAATCTTAGTGAACTATGAGCCAAATCGTCGCCAAGTCCAAGTGCCTTTAAAACGTATGAAGGTTCTAAAGAAGCAGACGTACAAGCAGAGCCAGAACTCAAAGCAATGTTTTTATTAAAGCCCATTAGCAATCCTTCTCCCTCTACGTGCTTGAAAGAAATATTAGTAACGTGTGGTAAACGATGCTCAGTACTTCCGTTGATATAAGCTTCTTCAAGCTTCATCAATTCAGTTTCCAATTTATCTCTTAGAACAACAATTCTTTTAGAATCGCTTTCCATTTCTAGCATACACAATTCACAAGCTTTACCAAAACCTACGATACCTGGCACATTCAATGTTCCACTACGCATACCTCTCTCGTGACCACCACCATCAATTTGAGCAGTAACTTTTACTCTCGGATTTTTTCTACGCACATACAATGCACCTACACCCTTAGGACCGTACATTTTATGACCTGTAAAAGCCATTAAGTCAATCCCGTCAGCATTTACATCCACAGGAATCTTACCTACTGCTTGCACAGCATCAGAGAAAACAAGTACCCCATTCTTCTTAGCTATATCGCTTATCGCCTTCATTGGCTGCACCGTTCCTATCTCATTATTAGCATACATAATCGCTACTAGAATTGTGGTAGGACGTATGGCAGCCTCTAGCTCCTTCAAGTCTATCAATCCATCAGCCCCTACTTCAAGGTAAGTAACTTCACCACCAATCTTCTCAATGTGCTTACAAGTATCTAGCACGGCTTTATGTTCAGTAGTAGCAGTGATAATATGATTACCCTTACTCGCATACATCTCATACACACCTTTAATGCCAAGGTTATCAGATTCAGTAGCACCACTTGTAAAAATAATTTCTTTAGGATCAGCACCTATAAGTTTCGCTACTTGCTCCCTTGCGTAATCTACAGCCTCTTCTGCCTGCCAGCCAAATGGATGGTTTCTGCTTGCCGCATTTCCAAATTGACTCAAAAAATATGGAGTCATAGCCTCCAAAACTCTTAGATCCATTGGAGTAGTAGCGTTATTGTCTAAATATATTGGTAGTTGTAACATTATTTTTTAAAATTTTTAAGATTAGCCTAGACTATTAAAACGCAAATTTACTATAAAAGGTTCTATTTTAGTGATTATAACACATTTATTAAGATACGTTTGGCTTTCGTTAACACCACAGAAAATGAATAAAATAGAACATATAGGAATTGCTGTAAAAAGTTTGGAAACAGCCATACCGCTGTGGGAGCAACTCTTAGGCACAACTTGTTATAAAACCGAGGAGGTAACCACAGAATCTGTACTCACTGCCTTTCTCGCAACTGGCCCTAATAAAATAGAGCTTCTGCAAAGTACCACCGAAGCTGGGGTTATTAATAAATTTATTGATAAAAAAGGCGAAGGAATTCATCATATTGCATTTGCAGTAACTGATATTAGAGCAGAAATGAAACGCCTAAAGGACGCAGGTTTCCAGCTATTAAGTGATGAGCCAAAGCAGGGAGCAGATAACAAACTGGTGTGTTTTGTTCATCCAAAAGGAAGTAATGGAGTGCTTGTAGAGTTGTGCCAAGAAATAGGAGAAGATTTGGGGCTGTAAGCGTTTAATCTCTTCTCGGATTTGTATCGGGCTGTCTGTAGTAGCTTTTGCCACCTGCCGATTAGCCCTGCCAAAAAAAGGCTACTACTGCCCATCCCGCAGCCTTTCGACGGTATATTCTTTAATAGAGATAAAAAAGCGGGTAGTCTACTCACGTATTCAAAAAAAACATTTACCTTGTTTCTTTAACCATCACAATTAAATAAAACAACAATGAGCGAAGAAATTAAAAAAGAAGGCGAAGAAGAGCAAAGTTTTTTAGACAAAATGAAAGACAAATTCGAAGACCTGAAAGATAAGGCTGAAGAAGTGTGGGATAAAGTAGAAGATAAAGCCGAAGATGCTTGGGATGCTACAAAAGAGAAAGCTAGCCAACTTGCAGATAAAGCAGAAGACGTATGGGATGACACTAAAGAAAAAGCTAGTCATCTAAAAGATCAAATTGTAGATAAGTTTGATGGCGATAATGATGCAGCAGCAGCTCCGAAAGCGGAATAATAATATTTATATTTTCTAAAAAGCAGTCTCCTAATTGAGCTGCTTTTTTTATATCGTTTTACTTTTATAAAATTCAGGAATGAACAAGATTTTTATTCTTTATGTTAGCGTTGTACTTATAATAATTACAGGTTGTAAAGAAAAAAATATGCAGCAAACTACTTCTTATGCTATTCGGCTAAAGCCTGGTGAAGATTTAAAAAAATCTATTCAGCAGTTTGTAGATAGCAACAAAATAGAAGCAGGTTGGATAGCCACTTGTGCAGGCTCTCTCACTCAATATCAAATAAGATTTGCCAACCAGCCAAATGGAAGTTCTGACACCGGACACTTTGAAATAGTTAGTCTGACTGGCACTGTGTCTAAGAATGGCAGTCACATACACATTGCGGTAAGCGATAGTACTGGCCGGACTATTGGCGGTCATCTAATGGAGAATTGCAAGATTTATACCACCGCAGAGATTGTGATCCAAGAGGCTACAAACCTCGTATTTAAAAGAGAAAAAGATGGCACTACGGAGTGGGAGGAACTACAAGTGCGTGAAAAGTAATTGGCGGAAAATAAATCTACTAAAATATCAAAACCCTTATGAAATTAAACTTTCCCATTTACAAGCAAATCAGCATTTTAATTATGGTAATGCTATTACAATACAATAATGTTTTTGCACAGCAAACTATCCTAGACAGCATCAATCAACAAAGAGAAAAACAAACCTTAACTGGACTAAAGCTGCTTAGTGGCTGGAGTGCTACTAATATTATTTATGGAAGTATTGCCAGAAATAACAGCACTGGTAGTGACAAATATTTCCACGAGATGAAT
>JBBRHK010000340.1:0-3426 GCA_038222815.1 Chitinophagales bacterium | reverse complement strand
TCATCAATTACTGCATTGATAAAATTGGTGAAGTCCTCGACCGTACCCATCTTCATTGCTTTTATTTGAGCCACTAAAAGCTTCTTCACATCGGCTGCTATATTGCTAGGAATGTATGCTCTTGATGCTGCACTACATTTTTGTCCTTGGTACTCAAAAGCACCTCTTGCAAGCGCCGCTGCTACCACCGCTGGGTCGGCAGACTTATGAGCTATTACAAAATCTTTTCCTCCAGTTTCTCCTACTATTCTTGGGTATGACTTATAAGTATTCATATTGGCACCAATGGTTTCCCACATATAATTAAATACGCCTGTACTACCAGTAAAATGTAAACCAGCAAATTCTGGATGATTAAAAATCACATCACCTGCTGTGGGTCCATCTACAAAAACTAAATTGATTACGCCATCTGGTAAGCCAGCTTCTCTTAGAATTTGCATAAACATATTGGCACTATACACCTGTGTATTGGCGCACTTCCACACCACCACATTACCACACATAGCAGCACTGGCAGGAAGATTACCGCCTATTGCAGTAAAATTAAATGGCGTCAAAGCAAATACAAATCCTTCTAGCGGACGATACTCTACCCTATTGTAAATACCTGGTGAACTTATAGGTTGCTCTTTATATATTTCACTTAGATAATGAACATTAAATCGTAAAAAATCAATCAACTCGCAAGATGCATCTATCTCTGCTTGGTAAGCATTTTTACTTTGCCCTAGCATTGTTGTAGCATTAATGTATGGGCGATATTTTGTAGCCAATAAATCAGCAGCCTTCAAGAAAATATTAGCTCTATTTTCCCAAGTCATATTACTCCATTTATCTTTTGCTTTTAGTGCAGCATTGATGGCTTTTGTAACGTGCTTGGCTTCCCCAATATGAAACTTACCAAGGATATGACCGTGCTCGTGCGGCGGACGAATATCTTGTGTATTTCCTGTCCTCACTTCTTCACTACCTATATACATTGGTACATCTACTTTTTTAGCTTTCAATTCTGCCAAAGCAGCCTTAAGCCTAAGTTTCTCTGGCGAACCGGGAGCATAATTAAGTACTGGTTCGTTTACTGGGATGGGGAAGTGAAATGTTCCGAAATTCATATGGTTGATTTGTTAATTTGAAGATTTGGTGATTTGATGATTTGATGATTTGTTCCGATGGCTATTGGGACTGTCAATATGGTGACCTGTCCTGATTCTTTTATCGGGATTTAGTGATTAGAGAATTGATTTTTAATTGTCAAATTTCAAAATATTTGTCGACCATTTTTATTTTTTCTCTGCAAGTCCAAGTGGGACGACCTTATAAAAAATAAATCCGTCGAGGCCTTTTTTAATCCTTAAAAAGAAAAATATAACATTAAGTAAAACCATCCTCCAATCGTTGAAGATTGTTGGCGTTAGCTAATGTTGTACTCTATTTTTTGTTGCTAATAATTATTCAGAAACTCTAAAAGACACTTTACATACCACACCAAAGGTTGTAATTTCTCCATCCTTTACGTGTACTTTTTGGTCTGCAATCCACACAGAATCAATATTTCTTACCGTTTTACTTACTTCTTTTACTGCATTTCTTACTGCATCATCAAAACTGTTAGGTGACGTTGCTATTACTTCTATTACTTTTACTATGGCCATTTTGTTTAATTTATTTGTTGGTTAAAAAAGAAAAGGTACTAAAAAAAAATTACTCACTCATCATACTACGCACTTCTTTCACAATATCTTCTACGTTAGGCTTAGAGAAATAATCTCCATCGCTACCGTAAGCAGGCCTGTGGGCTTTACCAGTCAATGTTCTTGGTGCT
The DNA here is from genome assembly GCA_038222815.1 of Chitinophagales bacterium. GTDB lineage: Bacteria > Bacteroidota > Bacteroidia > Chitinophagales > Chitinophagaceae > Ferruginibacter. The sequence continues at coordinate 1,601 of JBBRHK010000340.1, read as the reverse complement.
ACATCTAAATATTTGTAACCATTTTGTTTCTCCATCACTTCATTGTACATATAGGCGGCTGCACCACCAGGTACATCTTCATCTACAAATAAAATTCTGCTGGTCTTTTTCAAAGATTCTACGATCTCATGACTGAGGTCAAACGGCAGTAAAGTTTGTACATCTATCACTTCACAATCGATATTGAAATTGGCTAATACTTCCGAAGCTTCTTGTACAATTCTTAAAGTAGACCCATAACTCACGATGGTTACATCCCCTCCCACTCTTAAGGTTTCTATTTTACCTAAGGGCACTGTAAAATCTTGTAAATTCTGCGGTAACTTTTCCTTCAATCTGTAACCATTCAAGCATTCTATTACTAGTGCAGGATCATTAGATTGTAAAAGCGTGTTGTAGAAACCTACCGCTTGCAGCATATTCCTAGGCACACATACATACATACCTCTTAGGGAATTTATAATCATTCCCATTGGCGAGCCACTGTGCCATATTCCTTCTAGCCTATGCCCTCTTGTTCTTACAATAAGTGGTACTGATTGTTGACCTGCGGTGCGATAATGTGTAGTACACACATCATCACTCAAAGGTTGTAAACCGTACAATAAATAATCTAAATATTGTATCTCTGCAATGGGTCGCAATCCTCTAAGCGCTAGCCCTATGCCCTGCCCCATAATACTCAACTCTCTAATCCCTACATCAAAAATTCTATCTTCTCCATACTTTTCTTGTAAACCACTGAATCCTTGATTTACGTCACCGATTTGCCCAAGGTCTTCCCCAAAAGCAACTACTTTAGGATTAGATTCAAAAAGCTGATCAAAATATTTATTTAAAATCTCGAACCCATTTACAGTTTCACTATCATTATTAAAAGAGGCTTTTACTTCTGGTACAATCAAAGCAGACTTCTCTGTTTCATTATACAATTGTGTATGATACTTGTCTCCTTCTTCTTTATGTAAATCGTCGTACAAGCGCTGGATAGGCCCTGCATCTTTCTGCTGTAGAGCAAGAACAGATGTTGCTTTGAAAAGTGCCTTTAAAATATCTCTCCTTAATGGTTCTCTTATTGCCAGCAAATCTCTCTTTATACTAGCAACCTCAGCATCGGCTTCAAAACCCGAAAGCGCATTTGCAGCCTGCTCCACCATAGTTTTTATAGGAGCTAGGTAAGCTTCCCAAGCAGCCTTTTTTTGCTCTAATACATGTTGCTTTGCATCCTTTTCTACCTGTTCCAATTCCTCATCTTCCGATAAGCCGTTTTCTAGAATCCAAGTTTTCATTTGCTTCAAGCAATCCCACTCTGCCTCCCAAGCAAGACGCTCTGCAGACTTATAGCGCTCGTGACTACCGCTAGTAGAATGTCCTTGTGGCTGTGTAATTTCCTCCACGTGAAAGATGGCTGGAGTATGCGTGTCTCTAATTTTTTGTAATGCTGTTTCTAAAACGGCGCACATTCCTGCATAGTCCCACCCTTTTAATTTGTAGATATCTAAACCATTAGAGTTGCCTTCTTTTTGAAAGCCGGACAATGCTTCGGAAATAGACCCCTTTGTGGTTTGATATTCTTTAGGCACAGAAATACCATAACCATT
>JBBRHK010000339.1:0-3436 GCA_038222815.1 Chitinophagales bacterium | reverse complement strand
GCCTTGACACAGAAAGCGAATCGCTGATACAAGAAAGTTTGAATGAATTAATGAAGGGTAGAACTACTTTCGTAATCGCCCATAGATTAAGTACAATTCGCAAAGCGCATCAAATATTGGTGATTGAAAATGGACAAATTGCGGAGCGAGGTAATCACGAGGAGTTGATTGAGAAAAAAGGTAGGTACTATGAATTGTTTACTTATCAGGCGAGGATATAATTTTTATTAGGCTCGCTTTTAATCCACCATAAAATTATTTGGTTCACACTCTCGTGAGCGCTCTTTGCCGCTGGGCATCGTATTTGCGCCGACGCTGTGAAAAATAGGGCGTCGCAATATGCCCTTCGGTCATTGCTCCTTCTTTTGCTAAAGCAAAAGCCTATCTTTCAAGGCGTCTCTGCAAATACTGGTATAAGTTTTTAAGAACATTTATTGCAGACTATTTTGCAATTCCGCAAACAACTTTTCTAAATCAAAAGAAATATTTAGTGAAAGCATTTAAAGAAGAAAACAGCTACTATCATTGAGTTGTTTTCCTCTTCGGCAATTTCAATGTAAACGAAACCTTTAATACCGTTGTTGTGCGTCCTCGCCAACAACCGAAGTGCTAAAATATGATCATTCAACGCTTAGAATAAAATGGTTTATTACCTCTTATTCTTAATTTTTACTAGTAGCAACCAATAAGGAAAATACTTTGTAAAAATTACCCCATCGCCATTTTCTTAAACCTCAAACTAAGAAATACAGCAGAAAAAGTAAGACCGATAATAAAGCCCATCCACATACCAGCAGCGCCCATATCATAATGGAACGCCAGCAAATAACCCATTGGAATACCCACAACCCAATAGGCAATAAAAATAAACAAGGTAGGAACTTTTACATCTTTAATTCCCCTCAACAAACCAGCAGATATGGATTGCGTGCTGTCAGAAATTTGAAATACTGCTGCAAAGAGTAGGAGGTAAGCAGCCATCTGCACAACCTCAATATTTTCGTTGAATAGGGTAGGGAGGAAGTGCCGGAACAACACAAAACCAACCGCACAAATAGATCCGTAAATTAAAGCCATTGCAATTGTTCCCTTACCTATAATTGAAATCAGCTTTTTATCTTTACGACCAAAAGCATTACTAGTGCGTATAGATCCCGCCTGAGATAGCCCCATTGATACCATAAAGGTTAGTGAGGCAAGGCTCAATGCGATCTGATGTGCAGCCTGTTCTACTGCGCCTATAGTACCTATCAAAATCCCAGAGACTGCAAATGCACCGGCTTCTAATGTAATTTGAAGGCTAGTAGGTATACCAATGGCCAACAATTCTTTTTGTGTAGTCCAATTTAATTTCCACACAGATTTTCCTACAGCAATATAACGGCGAAAGGTTTTATGTCTTAACACAATGATGCCTAATACTACAAAAATTAAGACTCTGGTAATTAAGGTTGCGTAGCCAGCGCCCATCAGCTCAAGCCTCGGAAATCCTAAATTGCCGTAAATCATAACCCAGTTTAAAAATATATTTATCGGCATTGACGCTAAGGAGAGAATCATTGCGGTTTTAGTAAATTCTAAACCATCTGTAAATTGTTTCAATGCAAGAAATAAGATCATAGGAATAACTGACCAACCCATTACTTGTAAATATGGTACAGCCATTTGTGCTACTTCTGCATCTTGGTTAAGATGTAATAAAATATTTTTTCCGAACACTAGGCCCAAAGCAATAGCGACGGCAGCAATTGCACAAAGCCAAAAGCCATTGTATAAATAATGACTCACCTGCTTCTTATCATTACGCCCATAAGCCATAGATACCATTTGTGAGACGGATATCGTAATGCCTATGCCAAATACATAAGGAATAACCACCACACTCATTACCAACGCTGATGCAGCTAGCTGCTTATAATTTACAGCGCCCACCATAGCGGTGTCTATAACACCAAGCGCCATCTGCGCTACCTCTCCGAGAATGATAGGTAAGGCTAGTAATAAAGTTTTGCGAGCCTCTTGCTTGAGCATCTTTTGATCTTTTGAATAATGATGGCGAAGGTAAATGGAATTTTAAGGCGAAAAGCAGATATTGATATTTTGTATAGATATCGTTACTGATGAAGCGGTAATGGCATTCTGCGGATCTTGCAACCATAAAAGCCACACTTTTTTTAAATTGCAGTCTTAACAATTATATAAAAAACTTACTAGCTATGTAACGATTGCTGTGTGGCAGTTGTTATAATATAAACCGACTAACATTTATGAACGCAGGCCTATTTGAGAAGGAAGTTTTTGGGTTGAGGGATTTGCTGTACAGACTTGCAATAAAAATATTGGGTAATGTACCAGATGCAGAAGATGCGGTTCAACAATTGATGTTAAAAATGTGGCAGAAAAAAGACGAGCTTAATGAGATTGAAAACCTAAGTGGGTTTATTGTAAAATCGCTAAAAAATGACTGTCTTAATAGATTAAAAAAGACAAGCACAACAGAAAATCATTTTAAAAGGCTAAGTGAAATACAGCCGTCACAAGTATCTCAAAATACAGAAAACATTATTGAGCTCGTAAAAAAGGAGATAGCAAAGTTGCCAGAAAAGCAGCGCATCATAATGCAACTATCAGATGTAGAAGGGCTTGAGGCAGCTGAAATAGGGGAGATTCTTGATATGGATTCTGGAGCAGTAAGAACAAATCTTTCCAGAGCAAGAAAAACAATTAAGGCGTACGTAACGAAAATAACTATCTATGAAAAACAGAGACTTTGAGTTATTATTAGAGACTTTTTACAAAGGTTTAGCATCAGAGCAAGAAATTGAGTTACTAAAATCTGAAAGATTGATTGACGTTACTGATGAAATATATGCATCTACCTTAAAGGCTGAGCGAGCTGTTAAATTAGATTGGAGTTTCGATGATTTACAAATAGCAGCCAAACCAGCAATTGTAAAAAAAATGCAGCACAAAAGTTGGCATCTCAAACTTGCAGTTGCTGCCGCAGTAATCAGTATTCTATTTTTTACATTTTACAGCATTTGGTTTCAAGAGAAGCAAGTTACTAATGATGGCATAGCAAATAGTCAGATACCTATACTAAAAGACAGCATCATTTCTAAAAACCAGACGGTAGCTGTAATAGAAAAAGTTCAGCCTGCTTTTGTAGAAGTAAACACTAAAAAAACTTCTGGTCATAAAAAAAATATAGCTAGAAAAACATCTGTCAGCAAAAATAAAATAGAGCCAGTAAAAACAGACCCTAAGCAAGAAGAGTGGCTTGTAATAGTAAATGGAAAACCTATTACTAATGAAGACGAAGCTGTAAGTATCGCTAAAAAATCGATGGCCAAACTGTCATCCAATCTTACAGTAACAATGGATAAACTTAATTCAATATCTAAAATAAAAATAAAACTATAATTATGAAAAAAAT
>JBBRHK010000338.1:0-3444 GCA_038222815.1 Chitinophagales bacterium | reverse complement strand
CTTTATCGGTAAGGTTCACTGCTTTCAGCAGTTCCATCGCATCAATCTTTTTATTATACAGTCCTGCAAATAAATTCATCAATTCTATCAAAGTTAATCCCGGATAAAATCCACTAGTTTGCAATTGAACACCAATTATTTTTTTAATTTTTTCTGGCTCCGTGTCTAAATCATATCCATCCACAATGACTTTACCAGATGTTTTTTTACGAAGCGTTTCGATGATTTCCAAGGTGGTGCTTTTGCCTGCGCCATTGGGACCGAGTAATCCAAATATTTCACCTTTTCTTACCTCAAAACTTATTCCTTTTACTGCGTTGAAGGCTCCGTAGTTTTTTACCAGATTCTGTACGGTTATGATTGGTTGTGACATTATATTTTTATTTATTGCAAGATAGTTAGGAATTTATTTTCTCTTCTCATAAAATTAATAGAATATCTATTATCGAAGCTTAATTAGCATAAGCGCTCAGATTCTTTAAAAACTCGCACTTTACTGAACTATATCTACTTTATCCTATTTAAATCCAAATCTTGAAAATCAAAGCTAAAATCTGTTTGCGGAGAAATAGCTTCCATCTTAAAGCCTGTTGGTTTGCCATCTTTATCCAACGAGAATACACAATATGCATCTGCATCTAAACTTCTATCATCCCACTTTACGATGTAGCTACTCGTCTTGTATGGTAGCATAATACCTCTAAGTCTAGGAGACATTTCAGATTGGAAATACAATCCTTTATCTTTTGATGTGATGGCAACTTTCCCAAACCAAGCATCCTGATAATTTCCAAGGATGTAAGTGTCTAATGGATTAATTGCCTTTTGCTTTTGAAGAGTCTCTATCACAGCATTTAAGGATTTCTTAATACTATCTGCCTCCCTATTACCAGCTGTATAACGCTTAGTGTAAGTACCTAACCAGTCTCTATTACCATAGCCTAGGTAGCTATCTTTTATACTATTTGTAATTGTATTAAAAGCCACGCCTTGCTGCTGATTGGTCAATACAATTATTCCTAAACCTATTTCTGGTATGATGGTAGTTTGGGTAACAGTACCTGCAAGACCACCTGTGTGACTTATTTGCTTTAAGCCTTTTACATCACTTACAAACCATCCAAGACTGTAGCCGTAAAAGTGGGTATTGTAAGGGCCACCTGGAGCTACAGGAATTATTGTTTGCATCTGTTGCATTTCAAATTGATTCTTGGCCGAGACTAATCTCTTCCCGTCAGGAAGCACACCATTATTTAATTGAAGTAAAAGCCACTTACTCAAGTCGGTAATATTACTTACGATTCCGCCAGCTGCATTTACAATTGGATTCCAGTCGTGTGGAATTTGTACTAATTTTCCATCGGCGGGTGCGTGTGCATCTATAATGTTCTTATTATTTTTCACCCTATCATAAGAAGCTGTACTAGTTTTAAAGCCAAGTGGCTGCATTATTTTTTGCTCAATAAATTCTTCCCAAGTCAAGCCTGATACTTTGGTAATGATTTCTCCTGCCACGAGGTACAAATTATTGTCATAGTCAAACTGACTCCTATAACTAGACACTGGTTTTAGAAACCTTAGGTTATGAATGACATCTTTCCTGGTGAAATTACCACCATCAGGGAAGAACATTAAATCGCCAGCACCAAGACCCAAGCCACTTCTATGTGTAAGCAAATCTCTAATTGTAAATTCTCTCGTTACATAAGGATCAAACATTTGAAACTCCGGTATGTAATCTGTTACTTTATCATCCCAATTTAATTTCCCAGAATCAATCAGCATTGCCAAAGCTGTTGCTGTAAATGCCTTGGAATTAGAAGCAATACCGAATAACGTATTTTCATCTACAGGTAGGTTATTCGTAATAGACCTTACACCATATCCTTTTGCGTGAACGAGCTTTCCATCTTTAATTACGCCAACAGAAATACCAGGCACATCAAAAGCCTTCAGAGTCGCATTAACCAGAGAATCTATTTGCCCCGAGGACATTTGAGCCTGTGAAGCAACACTAGCCACAAGAAGTAGAACAAATGGAATTAATTTTTTCATATGATAGATTGTTTTGAGAGATTTTATTTAGCGAGAGTTTTAGTTGAGAACAAATATAATTTTTAAAAAACATAAATATCACTCATATAGTTTGCACTGCTGTTAAATATAGCCTACCCGTAGCCCTGAGGCATTAATAAAAAATCTTAAGCTTTTTGGGATGACACTTTTTCAAATTCTATGGGCCGTCAGCCTGAGGCATTATTAAAAAAATTTAGTTCTTTGAGATTAAACTTTTCAAACGGCTATGTCGTCAGCCTGAGTTTGTCGAAGGCGGGTCAGAAAAAACTATCCTCTGAATAATATATTTAGGTGATTTATCTACCCGCATTAATATAGTAGTTACTCACTTCATGGTTTAAAATTATACTTATTCCGAGTTCGACAAGTTGCGAATGACACACTTTATAATCAATTAGTTAATATACTTAGACCTGGTTCGACAAGCTCACCCTGACGGGTGTCATAATTTGAAAAGTCTCAATTCAACAAACTTAAAACAGCTTTAATTAGTGCCTCAACCTGATGAGATTTTATAACACAAACAAGAAGTAGTAAGTCTTACTAACTTAAATAAAACACCGAAGATTAAAATAATACTCTTTTTGGCTAGCGTATATGATTACTATTAGCCGCTTCCTCATTCTATCAATTTCTATTGATGGGCATGCCTTCTATTTCTCTGAACCCAGACTCTAATTTTTCGAATGCTGCACAAGAAATTCCATTTGTAACTATTAAATAATTTGCTTGCAACAAGGAGTTATAACGCAACACTTGCAAAATAGTAGCCTCATTTAAGGCGACATTCATTTCTTTACACTCCACAACCATCAAGGGTTGTATATTTTTAGAGTAAACAACAATATCATATCGCCTAGCCAATTCGCCTATCATCAATCGTTTTTCTACAGAAATAAGCGAGGCTGGGTACGACAATTCCTCAATTAAATATAATAGGAAATTTTGCCTTACCCATTCTTCTGGAGTGATAACTAACCATTTTTTTCTGATGACACAAAATATCTCCTCTTTCGACTCGTTTAATCGAATCCTTGGCTTTATGTCGGGGTAAATTATTTTTATCATTTCCTTTCAAAGATAATGATGCAGAATAATTGAGATAGAATTCATTGAAATAGGAACATTGTAATATTTTCTTTTTCTTATCTTTATCAGAATAGAGAATTATGAAAACAAAAGAAGAGATAGTAGATAACTGGCTACCAAGATACACAGGTGAAGAGCTTAAAAACTTCGGCAAGTATATACTACTTACAAACTTTTCTAATTATGTAAGTTTATTTGCAGAATGGAATAAAGTAGAAATAAAGGGCGAATCAAAAGCAATGCAATGTGCTACGGCAGATAACATTACGATTATAAATT
>JBBRHK010000337.1:0-3455 GCA_038222815.1 Chitinophagales bacterium | reverse complement strand
AATCCATTTGTAAATACGGAAACTACTTTGAAGGTAGCAGATGCATTATATCTAAGTATTTTGAAGTGCTATTACCTTGATGTACGAAAGCTTAGGCGACGACTTACTTTTAGTGGGGTGGAGGAAATAGTACAGCAGCTTGAAAAGGAGCTCTATGATACCGTATTTTTATCTGCGAAAGTTATAAAATTAACTAAGCAGCATATTTTAAATTCATTAAAGAAAATAATAGAAATATTAGATGAAAGGCACGCCGGTCTGTTTAAGAGTATAGTTAGCTCACTCATAAATAAAGTAGAGATTTTTGGATTATACTTTGCCACTTTGGATATACGTCAAGATAGCAGTGTACATAGTAGTATCATCAATGAAATTTCAATGAATGGTAAGGGTATTGGCGTGGGCTATTCTAAGCTTTCTCAGAAGGAAAAAATTGAGCAGCTAGTAAATCTAAAAGCTAGTAAAATATTAAAATCAAATGTTCCTGTAAGCAACGACTGTATTGATGTAATAAAAGCTGTGAAAAAAATTCAGGAAAGGAGCGGCGAAGAAGGTTGTAATAGATACATCATTAGCCATTCCACAAGTGCATTAAGTGTTATAGAAGTATATGGATTGTTTTTACTAAGCGGTTGGTCTGCCACCAAAATCTCTATTGATATTGTTCCGCTTTTTGAAACTATCGAAGATTTAATAAATGCCCCGGTAATTCTTGAAGAACTTTTTTCTATTCCTCAATATCGTAAGCATATAGAGCGAAGGGGAAATGTGCAAACTATTATGGTAGGCTTCTCCGATGGTACAAAAGATGGTGGTTATTTAATGGCGAATTGGAGTATTTTTAAAGCAAAAGAAGAGCTAACTGCTGTATGTAAGTCCTTTGATGTAGAAGTAATATTTTTTGATGGTAGAGGTGGTCCACCTGCGAGGGGAGGGGGAAAGTCTCACCAATTCTATGCATCTCTAGGAAAGGATATTTCTAGTAAAGAAGTACAAATTACTATACAAGGGCAAACGATAAGCTCTAATTTTGGAATGCCAGATGCGGCACGTTTCAACACGGAGCAATTGATAAATGCAGGCATTAAAAATGATGTTCTCAGCTCAGGTGTTCAATCTTTGGAGCAGAGCGAAAAATATTTATTGCAAGCACTAGCGGACACTAGTTTGCAAGCTTATTTAAAACTTAAAAATGATCCTTTATTTCTAGAATATTTAAGTTTCGCTAGTCCATTAAGTTTTTATGGTAAAACAAATATTGGTTCAAGACCAGCGAAACGGTCGTCTGCTGCGAAGCTTACCCTGAGCGACCTTAGAGCTATACCATTTGTAGGTGCTTGGAGCCAAATAAAACAAAATGTTACGGGATATTATGGTGTAGGTTTAGCGCTAGAAAACGCAGATAAAGAGGGAAAGCTAAAAGATTATGTTGCCCTGTACAAGAATTCTTTGTTTTTTAAAACAATGATTGATAACTGTGAAATGGCGACATTAAAATGTTTCTTCCCGCTTACGGCGCATCTCGCTAAGCATCCAGTTTTTGGTAGATTCTGGAAAAATATTTACGAGGAGTATCTAAGAACTAAAAAATACTTGGCTTTGCTTACTGGCAATGAAGAATTGATGCAATCGTACCCGGTAGATAAATTATCGATTGCAATGAGGGAAAGAATTATGTTGCCACTTCTTACGATACAGCAATTTGCTATCTCAAAAAATACTGAGGGAAGTAAAGTAGATAAGGAAGTACTTGGTAAACTTGTGATGAGGTGTTCTTTTGGAATTATAAATGCAGGTCGTAACTCTGCATAATTCGAATAAATTCTAATTTCTTTGGAAAGGTTTTTGTTTATAGTGTTTTAATTGTTTTTGACTAATTCTATTTTAAATGACAAAGTATTCATTATCGATCAGTTTATTATTTTGCCTAGCAATATTTTGTGGCTGCAACTATAAAAATCAAACGGCAGATATATCAAACAAGCAGGATACCACTCACGCAGACTATGTAAATTATTGCGCTGGATGCCACGGTAGTAATTTGGAGAAATTTAAAGCAGAAGATTGGCAGACAACCGCTGCTTCTGCAAGAATGTTCAATGCCATTAAAGTGGGTATTCAGCAAGAAGGGATGCCTTCCTATGACACTACGTTCAGCGACGATCAGATTAGAAAGATGGTAACCTATTTAAAAAAGCGCCGGTTATCCTCAGAAGCGGTTGTAGAAACGGAAAACAAGGACGTCTTAAAATTTGTGTCAGAAGATTACAAAATTAATGCTGTTCCTATTGCCAATAATTTGGAGATACCTTGGTCTATGGAAATGTTGCCGGATGGGCGTATTTTATTTACAGAGAAAAAGGGTGACTTAAGTATTTTAAAACCTGATGGAGCTATAGAGAAAATAACTGGAGTGCCCAAGGTGAGAAATCAAGGTCAGGGTGGCTTACTTGAAGTAAAGCTTCATCCTAATTATAATCGCAATGGGTTAATCTTTTTGAGTTATAGTAAGCCTAAAGAAGAGCTCGGTACAACTGCAGTAATAGTAGCGAAGTTGGTTGGAAATGAATTGCAAGAGGTGAAGGAAATATTTGAAGCACTTCCTTACGTAAGGGCTAGTCATCATTATGCAGGAAGATTATTGTTTGGCAAAGCTGGATATTTATATATCTCTGTGGGAGACAGGGGAAATGAAAATGCTCATCCACAATTTCTAACTAATTTCTGTGGTAAGATTCATCGAATAAATGCGGATGGGAGTATACCTGCTGATAACCCTTTTGTGAAGGATGCTTCTGCCATTCAATCTATTTATAGTCATGGGCATAGAAATCCGCAAGGCCTTGCATTAAGAGCAGATGGGAGTATTTGGGAAAATGAGCACGGCCCCAGAGGTGGCGATGAAATAAATAAGATAATCAAGGGACAGAATTATGGATGGCCACTCGCCACATTTGGCATTAATTATAATGGCACTACCATTACCAATAATACTTCCTTACCTCAAATGATGGATCCAATAAGTCAATGGACGCCTTCTATGGCACCAAGCAGTATGAGTTTTGTGAATGGTGACACTTATGGTAAATGGGCTGGTAATTTATTGTCGTCGTCTCTCAAATTTAATTACATAGCCAGAACTATTCTTAACGGAGATAAGGTTGTGAAAGAAGAAAAGTTATTGGAAGGTATTGGTCGAATTAGAAATGTAGTACAATTGACAGATGGTAAAATTTATATAACCCTTGAAAATCCAGGAAGAATTTATAGGTTAGACGCAACAGAAAAGTAATGCTAAATAATTTGTAATAGAATAGGCTGATTGCTCTTCTCAATATATTTTGATAATTCTATTAGGAAGTTTTCTGAAACTGTAGGGCAACCTTGGCTTTGACAAATATGGCTTGGAAATACCTCCTCATCCGGTACACAACTGTGTGCGTGCAACACGACAA
>JBBRHK010000336.1:0-3460 GCA_038222815.1 Chitinophagales bacterium | reverse complement strand
AAAATTAAAAATGAGTATCCCTATTTCGACAGAGTTTTCTTCAATGACATTTCGCTTCCATCTGCTTTGGATACCTACAAGACTACAAAACCCTTCTGCAGTGACAATTTAATATTTTTTTGTACTCGGCTACTTACGTCCACATCGATGGTGCTAGTTGCAATAGCCTATCCCAAATGATTGAAGATTACTATCTTGTACGAATCTTTTTCAAATCCTCTTAAATATAACTGAACCAAGTTATTCACTACAGTATTTGGCATCATTTTTATTACCCTGCGTCTTTCACATTTTGAGATAGTATTTAGAATTGCAGATGATATTAAACGTTCATCGTAATCCTCCTTCTTTATCAGATAATATTGCCTACTGACGGTGTTATTTGCTCTTGGAATAGGAAGTAAAATAGAAGTTATTTTAAGTTTAAATCAAGCGGAAAATCGAATCCCTCAACTTCTTAACAATAAAGTAGGGTTACTCTTCCATCTAAACCAAAAATGATTATCATTGTGTACGATGATTCTTCCTGGCACCATAATACAAAGCACTAATATACTCAAGGAAACTATCTTTGAAGACACTGTTATTTTAATCAGCTCTAATGATGACAATGGCGCAGTTGGATTCATTATCAATCAAGCTTCACCACGTAACTTAAATCAACTCGTAGAATTTGCAGAATGCAAGCACTTTCAGCTGCATAACGGCGGACCTGTAAATGAGGAGCACCTTTTCTTTATTCACAGTAGGGCAGACCTAATACCAAATGGAGAGTTAGTAAAAAATAATATTTATTACGGTGGTGATTTTGCAACTGTAGTAAGCGCAATCAATCAGCAACAAATTACTCCTAGCCAATTAAAAATATTTATAGGTTACTGCGGCTGGGATGCAGGAGAATTAGAAGCAGAAATTGAAGAGGGTAGTTGGGACTTACTAGATGATGTGTCCGTTTTCGATTTTTAGGAAGAAAATAAAACGTTGATCCCACAACTGTTTGTATAATTATTAGCAGACACAATAAAAAAAGCAGCAATGTTTTTACCATGTGCTGCTTTTCCATCAATTATCATTTTCTTTTTAACTAAACAATCCTTCGATGCTTAAATATCTTTCGCCAGTGTCATAGCAGAATGTAAGTACCTTATCAGTTTCTTTAATTTCAGGGAGTTTATTGGCCACCGCTGCTAGTGATGCACCAGATGAAATACCAATCAAAAGTCCTTCTTCTTTAGCAGCTCTTTGGGTGTATGCAAAAGCATCATCCTTACTTACTTGTATAGTTCCATCCAAAATATCCGTATGTAAATTACCCGGAATGAAGCCTGCTCCAATTCCCTGCAATGGATGTGGACCCGCTTCTCCACCACTAATTACTGGCGATAACTCCGGCTCTACTGCAAACACTTTCAAATTTGGAAAATGTTTTTTCAGTACGTCTGCACAACCAGTAATATGACCACCTGTTCCGACGCCTGTAATCAAATAATCAAGTCCGTCAGGAAATGCCTGCACGATTTCTATCGCTGTAGTTTTTTGGTGAATGGCAATATTAGCAGGGTTATCAAACTGTTGTGGCGACCAAGCATTGGGTAATTCTGCAACCATTTCATTCGCTTTTTCTATAGCGCCTTTCATCCCTTTTTCTCTCGGAGTGAGAACAAATTCTGCACCATAAAGACTCATCAATCTTCTTCTTTCTATTGACATACTTTCGGGCATCACCAAAATAAGCTTATAACCCTTTACTGCCGCAACCATCGCTAAACCAATACCTGTATTTCCAGAAGTAGGTTCTATAATGGTTGTTCCACTTTTTAAAATTCCTTTTTGTTCTGCATCTTCTATCATTGCCAGTGCAATCCTGTCCTTGATGCTGGAGCCCGGATTGGTTTTTTCCAGCTTCATCCACACTTGATGTTTATCACCAAACAATCTGTTGATTTTTACGTGTGGGGTATTGCCTATTGTTTCTAATACATTGTTATAAAGCATATTCGTTTTTTTAAATGTTGAATAAAATATTTTCTTTTAAGTCTTCTTTATCAGTGAGGTTATTCTTGGTAGATTGCTGTACAATAGAATTGGGATTCACACTTTTGGTTATAAATGTGTTCCCTCCAATGACACTGTGATTTCCAATTACAGTAGTGCCTCCAAGTATTGTGGCATTCGCATAAATGATTACATTGTGTTCAACCGTGGGATGCCGCTTTTTTGCTTCCATATTCTTCTCTACCCACAATGCACCAAGTGTCACTCCTTGATAAATATGTACATTCTTACCAATGATAGTAGTTTCTCCAATAACTATACCAGTACCGTGGTCTATCACAAAAGGAACATCTATTTCCGCTAGTGGATGAATATCAATCCCTGTTTTACTATGGGCATACTCTGTGAGGATTCTTGGAATGGTTGGCACTTTAAGCCTTGCAATTTTATTAGCGATTCTATATACAGCTATAGCAAAGAACCCCGGATAGCTATTTAAAATTTCAGAGATACTTACTGCTGCAGGATCACTATTTAGCAATGCGTTTGCATCAGTTTGAAGTGATTGATAGATAGTGGGTATAGTATCATACAATTCAGTACTAATCTTTTCTGAATCTTCTTTTACAATGTCAAGTTGCTGAAGCAGTATTGTAAATGCACTGCTGTTTTGTTGCCAACTAAGTAAAAGCTCCTTCTTTGAGCAGGTATTTTGAGGAAATAATAAATCAAACAGCTTATTGAACCATTCAATAATTAGGGCTGATGATATTTTTTTAGACCACCCATCTCCTTGCTGAGCTTCTAGAAACTCTAGAAATTCTATTTGCTTTTTTTCCATAAATTATTAATTCTTTAAGAATTGAAGAAATTCAATTTTTCAGATGGCAGGTAGGACTTTGGTTGGTAAAAATCAAACGATTTAATTACCGTAATTTTTGTAACAAATTTAAAAGGATAATGTTTCTAACCTATTCAAAATTTTGGTAAAATTCCGTGAATGTTTTCGTGAGGTTGAATTGCAGATTTTCTTCGCTTTTTACTATTTCCTTTTTGAATATACCTTCAAAATTTAGATATAAATCCAAAATAAGGCGACTTAATAAATCATTAATGTAATAATTGTACAAGTTTATCTTCTCACAATCAGCATCAATTACCTTTGCACCCAGAGAAAAATAAGCACAATGAGTAAATCTAAATCTTCCGTTACCCTTTCACAGGCCTTTAAAGAATTTATTTGGCCTAGGAGAAAAGTAGTTTTTATTGGATTATTACTCATTGTTATTAGCCGAGCTGCAAGCTTAGTCTTGCCGGGTGCTAGTAAATATTTGATAGATGAAGTGATTGTGAAAAAGGATTTGCAAATGCTAAAGATTCTTATTGCTGCTGTCGCAGGTTCTATTGTGGTGCAAGCGATCACTTCATATTTGCTAACAAAATTATTAAGTGTAGAAGCACAACA
>JBBRHK010000335.1:0-3505 GCA_038222815.1 Chitinophagales bacterium | reverse complement strand
TAGTCTTAATACTAAGTACTAAGTACTACAATCTAACATCTAATATCTAAATACTAAATGTCTCTTATGTCTGGAATTAAAAAATTTGTTGTAGCTGCGTTTGATGATGAGGCAGTATTGTTTCCGGCAGTGAAAAACGTGCGCAAGGCTGGGTATAAAATACATGATGTTTATACGCCTTTTCCAGTGCACGGTCTAGACCATGCAATGGGTTTAAGGGAAACAAGTTTGCACACAGCAGGCTTTATTTATGGTATCACTGGAACCACTACCGCACTTACTTTTATTACTTGGGTATTTACAAAAGATTGGCCTTTGAATATAGGTGGTAAGCCACACTTAGCCATACCAGCTTGGATTCCAATTATTTTTGAGCTAACCGTACTTTTTGCAGCAGTAGGTATGGTACTTACATTTTGTTATCTATGTAATCTTGCACCATTTGTAAAGAAGCACGTTTTTAATCCACGAAGCACGGATGATTTATTTGTAATGGCAATCGAGTGTACAGACAAAACAGATGATGCTGAAGTTCAAAATTTCTTAGCAAAAGCCGGAGCACAAGATATAAATGTACAAGTTGCAGAAACAGGGTGGTGGATAGGTAGGTATGACAGAGAACAGAAGTTGTATAAGACTGAGAAAGGGTATTAGAATTGTGAGTTGTGAGTGACTAAGATGGAAGTGAAGTTAAATTGATAAACACAAAATGAAAAATTAGTTATTTAGTAGATGTATTATCTGATATCTAAAATCTAAGTATCTAAAATCTAAATAGTATGAAAAGAATTGCAAACATAACTCTTGGGGTCGCTATCTTAGGACTAGCTATTACAAGCTGTTCTTCTAAGCGTAATCCTGGTAGAATCTATATGCCAGATATGACTTACAGTCGTGCTTACGAATCGTATGCAGAAAGAGATAGTGCAAAATTTACAGAAAGTGTTCTCAATAAGGGAGGTAAAAAGATTTACTACAATGCATCTCCAGTAAATGGGACTGTAAAAAGAGGACAAGCTTTTGCATATACACTTCCAAATGATAGTACAGGTTATAGAATGAGCGCAACTGTGCAGAACCCATTTAAAGACCCATTGAGTGCTAAAGAATTGGAAGAAAGTGGAAGGCTATATAATATTAATTGCGGAATATGTCATGGAGATAAAGGGGCTGGGAATGGTCCGTTAAGTACAGGCGGTAAAATAGGTGGAATAGCGAATTTAACCCTTCCTCCTTATGTGGCAATGAGTGATGGTACTATGTTTCACTCTATACAATATGGTAAAAATCTGATGGGGAGTTATGCTTCTCAGCTTAGTAGGGAGCAGCGTTGGAAGATTATAAAATATGTAAGAACGTTACAAGGTGAAGCAGCGCCAGCAGTAGTAGCAGATAGCACTTCAACGGCTGTAAAATAAATTGGATTAATATTTTTACAAGAACAATAGTTCTTAGAGTAAATAAACAACAGATAGATGAGTCAACTTTTTGAATTACCAGCAAGCTATAAAAAATGGACTATTGGTCTTATTGCCGTAGGACTAGCTGCCTTGGTATATGGTGTCATTGCTTACCAGCCTTGGCTACACGGCCATCATGGCGAGAATATTCAAAGCACAAGATTTTGGGCTGTTTTGCTGCAGAATAGTGTGTACTGGTTACTTACTGTAAATGCAGCAATGTTTTTCATCTGTGTGACTACACTCGCAATGGGTGGTTGGCAAGTAGCATTGAAAAGAGTACCGGAAGCAATTAGTAGTGTGGTGCCTATTCTTGGTATTATTACTTTTATTATTTTGATGGCTATCGTTTGGGGAGGACGCACAGATATTTATCATTGGCTAGACCCAGAGGTATATGTAAAAGGTTCTGAGAGTTACGATAAAATTTTAGATGGAAAACACGGGTTCTTGAATCCAATGTTTTATACAATATTTAGTGCGGTAACTATTTTCTTATGGTGGTTATTTGGTAAGAAAATGAGAACGATGAGTCTGGAGTCAGATAATGGCGGCACGATGGATCATGATACCGCAAAGTCGTTTATTAAAAAGAATATAACTGGTGCCGCATTTTTCACTGTTACTTTTGGCCTTACAGTAGGTTCTACTATTCCTTGGCTTTGGCTAATGAGCATTGATCCTCACTGGTATAGCACCATGTACAGCTGGTATACTTTTGCTAGTACTTTTGTAAGTGGTCTTTCATTAATCGCTATTTATATCATTTACCTAAGAAGAAGAGGACAACTTGAGTATGTAACTGATGAGCATTTACATGATGTAGGTAAGTTTATGTTTGCGTTTTCTATCTTTTGGACTTATGTATGGTTTAGCCAGTATATGCTTATTTGGTATAGTAACCAGCCAGAGGAAACTACTTATTTTATACAAAGAATAGGTACGGCAGATCAGAGAGGGCCTTACACTGGTATTTTCTTCTTAAATCTCATTCTTAACTTCATTGCTCCTCTTCTTATTTTTATGAAGAAGTCTGCAAAGAAAAGTTGGAACTTGGTTGTAGTTATGTCTATCATTATCATTTTTGGTCATTGGATAGATGTATATATGATGGTAATGCCAGGTACATTACACGAGCATGCTGAGTTATTGCCTTTTGAGTTTGGAATTGCGGCGTTATTTATTGGAATTATAATATGGGGTGTAGGAAGGTATTTATCATCTAATCCACTTACTCCAAAGAATGATCCTTTCTTAAAAGAAAGTATGATTCACCACACGTAATTATGAAAGTTTTAAACAACCTTACACTATCTAGGTTGTTATACAATAGGAAAATAGAGATTGCTGCGATTAGCTAATCGGCTAAGAGCTAAAAAAAAATATAGATACAATGAAGGAATTATTTTTAATCGGCATAGTGGTTTTGATTTTTGTAATCATTTTCCAAATTGCAAAGGCAAGCGAGTACGTGAGTGTTCTTCGTGGTGAAGAAGGTACAAGAAAACAGAATAACAAGATTAATGGGTTTTTACTCATTACTTTTTTAATCCTTGGTTTGCTAGGAGCATACTGGTGTAATGAGCTTTATTATAAGAAGACGTTGTTTCCTCAGGGTTCTGCGTCTGTTGAAGGAGAACAATTTGATTTCCTTTTTATGGTAACTACGCTTATCACAGGAATTATTTTTGTCATTACACAGGTTGGACTGTTCTGGTTTGCGTTTAAATATCAAGAAAAAGATGGCAGGAAGGCATACTTCTATCCACATAATACTACTTTGGAGCTTATATGGACTACTATCCCCGCCATTACACTTACGATTTTGGTAGTGTTTGGTCTGAAACAGTGGATTTTCATAACAGGCGATGCACCAGAGAAAAGCGAAGTAGTAGAAATCACTGGTCATCAGTTTGGATGGGATATGCGTTACCCAGGAGCAGATGGTGTTTTAGGTAAAATCGATTATAAGAAATACAATCAACCTTCTGGCAACACTGTAGCTGTTGATTTTAATGACCCTGCTAGCCACGATGATCTACATG
>JBBRHK010000334.1:0-3505 GCA_038222815.1 Chitinophagales bacterium | reverse complement strand
TTCTTTGAATGATAACTTCTTCGTTGCGGTAGGATTTGAATTTTCTTTGGGAGCTGTTGGAGCAGTTTCCGTGGCAACAGGCTTCATTATCTGTTGCGTTTCTTGTTGCAATAATCCTTTACTCACCGCTTCTCTGTATTGGGTATAGTTTCCAGGATAGTCTCTGATAACACCATCGCCTTCGAATGCAAAAAGGTGATCTACCATCCTATCCATAAAATATCTATCGTGACTTACAATGAGAATACAACCTGGATAATCTAACAGAAATTCTTCTAAAGTTCTAAGCGTCTGTAAATCCAAATCATTGGTGGGCTCATCGAGCACAAGAAAATTTGGATTGATGAATAATACACTCATCAAATGCAACCTTCTTTTTTCTCCTCCACTGAGCTTGGATAGCAAAGTATATTGTTGCTCTGCCGTAAAGCCAAACTTTTCCATAAACTGGCTCGCACTTATTTTAGAACCATCTGCCAGCGGAAAGTACTCCGCCATATCCTTTACATATTCTATCGCTCTCTTATCTTCTTTGTATTGCAATCCATCCTGACTGAAATTGCCAAATACAACCGTATCGCCGTGGTTAATCTTTCCGCTGTCTGGTAATTCTTGCTGTAAGGCAATCTTTAAAAAAGTTGATTTTCCCACACCATTTTTTCCTACAACGCCTATTCGCTCTCCACGCTTGAAGGTATAATCAAAGCCTTTCATAATAACTAAGTCATCCCAGGCTTTGTTTACTTTTTTCATTTCTAAGATCTTTCCCCCAAGTCTGGTCATCTTCATTTGCAGCGAAACCTCTGCTACATCTACCTGCTTCTTTACCCTATCTTCTACCACCGCAAATGCATCTTGTCTGCTTTTGCTTTTGGTAGTTCTAGCCTTTGGTTGCTTACGCATCCACTCTAATTCTTTTCTGAATATATTTTTATCTTTTTGCAATTCGCTGGCCTGCACTTCGTGGCGCATACTTTTTTGCTCTAAGAAATAATCGTAATCGCCTTTGTACACAAATACTTTTTCTTCATCTATTTCTACAATCTCATTACAAACGGCATCTAAGAAATAACGATCATGGGTTACTAGCAATAGCGTAACCCTCGCTGCTGCTAGGTATTGCTCCAGCCATTCTATCATACTTACATCAAGATGGTTAGTAGGTTCATCCATTATAAGCAAACACCTACCTTGGTACAACTGCGTTTCTATCAATGCTTGTGCAAGCGCTACTCTCTTCTTTTGTCCGCCGCTGAGGTTGCCTATTTTTTCTGTAAGGTTGTAAATATTGAGCTTTCCTAAGATTTGCTTTAGGTCACTTTCAAAAGTCCAAGCATCATTATCATCCATTTTTTCCATCAAGGTGCTCAGCTTATCTATATCATCCGAGCCCTCTTCCAAGAACATTTCATAAGCCTTTACCGCATTCGTCAATGGGTTATCCATTTGCAGTACGCTATCCCAGATAGATTTATTAGGATCAAAATCATTATCCTGTTGCAACATTACGGTACTAATATCTTTATGCACCCATACCGTGCCAGTATCAGACGTATCCTGGCCAGCAATGATTTTCATCAAAGTACTTTTGCCGCTACCATTCCTGGCTACGAGGGCTATTTTATCGCCTTCTTCTATGTGGAGGCTGATGTTTTGAAAAAGAGTTCTAATTCCAAAGGATTTGGAGAGATTTTCTACCGAAACGTAATGCATAGCGGCAAAGATAGAATTTATGAAGTATTTAGTACTTAGTATTTAGTATGGAGACTAGGGCAAGAGTCTTATTGGGGGGGTGTGATAAAATGGCACAAAGAAACTTGCTAAGCAAGTTGATTAAGATTTCAAAGGTTCGGTGCATTTTTTATTTAAAAGAAGCTTGTGTACTGACGCCGAAGGCGTCAAATACATATAGCATAAAGTATTATTTGTGTTTCTTCGACCCTGAAAGGGTCGCATTATCTTCTCAAATTAAATAAGATCTTACCGTTTATTATCCATTGTATAATTAAATGTAAACTGATAGATCGGCAGACCATAATCAATCTCAGGTGCTTTAGCATATTTGTAATAGATGGCTTTAGTATTCCCAACTTTATCAATCTCAATACCGAACCCTATTGAGTAGCCAGTATAGATGCCATTTGTCCTAACTTCTGGGAGAAATTTTTGAATTGCCCTTGGATTAGAGTAACAAAGATAATATCAAAAAAGTAGAGGTTGCAAATCTTTGTTGTACAACCTCCACTTCACTTTAGCCTATAATGAAATCCTCGTACCAAATCCAATCATTCTCGTAAAATCAAAATTCAACGAATTATCCAGAGGAAAGGCGCACCGTACTTCAAAATCAAAAATCCTTTTCATCTTTTTGGGCAGTAACTCTATTCCAAATCCAAATAATACATCAGGATGCCACTTTTTAATAGCGATCAACTCATCATTTACATTATATAAGAGAGCATAGTTCCCTAACTGAGCACCACTTTCCAAGTAGATGATGTTAGTCTTTTTAAATGGAAAAAATCTTACTAGAGAACTCAACTGATTGTAAATAATTTTTTTTCTTCCTGCAGCATTTCCAAGCTTTTGCAGTATGAACGTACAATCGCCTGTTAGTTCAAGATTTCTGGATAGATATTTATGTAATCTTGGCGTTAATGATACTAAATATGTATTGTCAAAATTTTGTGTTTCAACTGCCACCCCTCCTGATATATTAAGCGAAAGGTAACTCAACTCCCTAGTCTTAGGATATGGGAGTTTCTTCAGACTCGTATTTGGCAAAGAGTCGCTTGGCTGCGAACAAACTTCAAAATTGCAAAGACAAGCTACAGCCAAAAATATCAGTAATTTTACAGATTGCATCATAATTTTGAACTGGCTTTGTTGTCATATTGAACCACATTTAAATTTGGAATCAGCCTCCACGACCAATAGAAAAATTTACTACCTCTGAACCAAGTCTTTGATGCCAACATATTCAATTTTGGAAGTACGAAATAATCTGCCAATGAACTCGCTGTTTTGTTAAAACTACCAAGCGATGGTCTAAAACTATACATAGGATACCAATAGAAAACTCCGCCGTAATTTGGGTCGCTGTATAAGCCTGTGAAAAACACAGCTGGAGGTCTATTGGCTAGCTCAACTGCTCCTATTGAGTCTGCATAGTGATTTGTGGCAACTTCATCGTCTAATAACCCTTCCCGCAGGGCGTACTCTTGCCACATTATGGCAGAATCTAGTTTTTGCTTAATGGCTGTAGCAGTTGCACGATTAAACACCCAATAATTTAACGAAGCATCACTGGTAAAAATGTAGTTTGAGTCCTCAAACCCAATGATAATACTTTCATCCTCAAATTGATTTGCAAACGAGTTACTTGTTTTGTACTTCTGTGTGTAATCACTGTAGGTAAGATAATCCACTCCATCCACAACAAATTTTGTTTGCTCATTCAACACTTCCTCCTGTGGTTTAGCCATAACTTTATCAGTTTCATTTG
>JBBRHK010000333.1:0-3513 GCA_038222815.1 Chitinophagales bacterium | reverse complement strand
AGCCTTACTTGCTCATCCTTCTTATACAGGTGGTTGTTGTAACTTTGAATAATCTCTTTTTCTTTTATGTGCTCCACACAATTAATAATCTCTTGGTGCAATTGCTGCGCTAGTTCTACGGGCTGATACTCCTTACCAGATATTATCTTAAGCGAAGTTGCATTGGGTAAGTCTTTGTTAAAACCTTCTTGATTTATATTGATACCAATTCCTATTATAGAAAAGCGAATGCCTTGGTCGGCAAGAATATTTTCAATTAATATGCCCGCTGCCTTTTTGTCACCAAAGTAAATGTCATTCGGCCACTTTATAGTAAACCCTTCGTACTTAGTAATTTTCTCGCAGAATGCACGTACCGTAGTAGCTACAAAGGCATTAATTATGAATAAGTTATGTGCAAATGCCCCTTTAGGCATCATAACCACACTCATAGCAATGTTTTGATCTGCTTCGTTTTCCCATTGTTTCCCTCGCTGTCCTTTTCCTTTTGTTTGATGCTTAGCAAACCAGCAACTGCCATCTATTGCAGTACCATTTCTAATAGCCGCCATGGCATAGTTATTGGTACTATCCACCTGTTGCAAAATGCTAAAAATTGGCTGCATTGATACTGTTCTAATTTTTATCCTAAAAAAGAGTGCTATTTTTGTAAGAATACAATTTTTATACAACAATTTGCTTTGTTTAAGGTTACAATAGCACATAATCATACATAAATTACTAAAAAGAATCTATCAGTTTGAATCAGCTCGAATTATTACAAAATCGCTCTAAGAAAGCCAATACAAGAATTACAAGAAACAGTAAGATTTTTAAAACTGTTATTACAGCTATCCTTGATAAAAAAGGAGAAAATGTAGTGAGTTTGGATCTTAGGAAAATACCAGAAGCTGTTGCCGATTTCTTTATCATTTGCCAGGCATCCAATCCTTCTCTACTAAAAGCTATTGCCGATAATGTGGAGTATGATGTGAAAACAAAATGCGGCGAAGCGGCTTACAAGCACGAAGGTAGGCAAGGAGAGCAGTGGATACTTATAGATTTTGTAGATATAGTAGTGCATATTATGCTGCCAGAACCTCGCCAGTTTTACGGATTAGAAGAAATGTGGAGTGACGCTCCATCTATGTCGCACGAAGATTAAAACTGCGATACAGCACAACAATTTTATAAAAACAATACTGCTTTATACATTATGGCAAACCCCAATATCCCAGCACCAAAGCTGAACAGAAATAATAAGCCTGCTGGCCCTCCAAATGGAAACGATCCTAAAAAGAAAAAGCCTTGGGCTAACATCTATTATATATATGGTGCAGTAGCACTCATTATCCTATCGTTTAATTTGTTCAGGTCTTTTAATCCGACTGGCATTGAAACGGATCAGCAAAAGTTTTTTGAGATGGTACGTCAAGGTGATGTAGAAAAGATTGAGGTAGTACGAAATAAAAATATTGCAAGAGTATGGTTAAATAAAACTACCCTAGAGCAAAAGAAGGACCTGTACTCTAAATTACTGAATACAGAGCAAGCGCCAGAAAACTATGCGCAAGCGTTAAGAGCTGCACCACCGCAAATATTATTTTCTATCATCAATGGAGAGTCTTTTTCTCAAGACCTTACTGCCTTCAAACTCCAAAATCCCGATAGAGCAGATATACAAACCCTAACGGTAACTGCAGTAGATGAAGGCGATGGAATAGGCGCCTTGATTAGTACTATTTTACCATTTATTATTATAGGATTAATCTTTGTAATGATGATGCGAAAGATGAGCCAAGGCGGCGGCGGTGCTGGTCCAGGTGGTATTTTTAGCATCGGAAAAAGTAAGGCTACCTTGTTTGATAAAGGCACAAAAGTAAACATCAATTTCAATGATGTAGCTGGGCTAGATGAAGCGAAAGTAGAGGTAATGGAGATAGTAGATTTCCTTAAAAATCCAAAAAAATATACTAACCTTGGCGGTAAAATACCAAAAGGCGCATTACTAGTAGGCCCTCCGGGTACTGGTAAAACCTTATTGGCAAAAGCAGTAGCTGGAGAAGCACAAGTGCCTTTCTTTAGCCTAAGTGGTAGTGATTTTGTAGAGATGTTTGTAGGAGTTGGTGCAAGCCGTGTGAGAGATTTATTTAAGCAAGCGAGAGAAAAAGCACCTTGTATTATATTTATAGATGAGATAGATGCGATAGGCAGAGCAAGAGGTAAGAATGCAATGATGAGTAACGATGAGAGAGAGAATACACTCAATCAATTATTGGTGGAAATGGATGGTTTTGGTACAGATTTAGGTATCATCATTCTGGCTGCAACGAATAGACCCGATGTATTAGACAGTGCACTTCTTAGACCAGGAAGATTCGATAGGCAAATAGGAATAGATCGTCCTGATAAAGTAGGAAGAGAAGCTATATTCAAAGTGCATCTTACTCCTATAAAAATTTCTGAGAAGCTTGATATTCATAAGTTAGCCGAGCAGACTCCGGGGTTCGCCGGTGCAGACATCGCTAACGTATGTAATGAAGCAGCTTTAATTGCTGCAAGAAAAAATAAGGAATCGGTGGATATGTCTGATTTTCAAGATGCGATAGATAGAGTAATAGGTGGACTGGAAAAAAGAAATAAATTAATATCCCCTGAGGAGAAAGAAATTATTGCATACCACGAAGCTGGTCACGCTATATGTGGCTGGTACCTAGAGCACGCCCACCCTTTACTTAAGGTTACTATTGTACCAAGAGGAAGTGCTGCACTTGGTTATGCGCAGTACACACCAAAAGAGCAATACTTATACAACACAGATCAATTAATAGATCAAATATGTATGACGCTAGGTGGTAGAGCTAGTGAAGAAATTTTCTTTGGTAAAATAAGTACAGGCGCTAGTAATGACTTACAGCAAATTACTAAGATTGCTTATAGTATGGTAACTACTTATGGTATGAATGAGAAAATAGGTAATATTAGTTATTATGATCCTGCACAAGAAAATACATTTATAAAGCCTTACTCAGAGGAGACAGGAAAGATGATTGATGAAGAGGTAAGAAAACTTATCGAAGAATCTTATGTAAAGACAAAAGCTTTACTCACAGAAAAGAAAAAGCAGGTAGAAATGCTAGCTAAAGAATTGCTTGTAAAAGAAGTATTGTTTAAAGCAGATCTAGAAGAACTGATAGGTAAGCGTCCTTTTGAAGAGAAAAAATTGTTGGATATTGAGGTTGAGATAACCCCAGAAAATGTGGTATCTCCAGCTGAACCTAATCCAAGTGAGTTGCCAGAAAGTTTAGAGAATCCGGCATCTATATAATTAGAAAGCGTGATGAGTAACTCAAGAGAAAATATATTACAAAAAGTAAAGCAGGCACTGGCAACTCCAGTGCCTTTGCCTTTTCCGCAGGAAGAAAGTGCCCCTGTGCAATATCCTGCAACAGGAAAAAATTTGAAACAAGAGTTTGAGGAAACTTTCACTAGCTTACAAGGCACATTTTATAATTGCGAAAATGAAGCAGCACT
>JBBRHK010000332.1:0-3515 GCA_038222815.1 Chitinophagales bacterium | reverse complement strand
CCCCTTTACTAGCACTTACTATGCTGTGAAATGTGAAGCCAGTTTGCACTGCCACTGTACTGTATAATACAATTGATGCATTTCCCGAAGCCTTTAGTGCAGGCAGGGCTGCTTGTATAACTCTTATTGCGCCTAATACTTGCAATTGATAATCTTTCAAAAAATCTTCTTCCTTTATTCTTGCAAATGGCTTAAGATTGATACTACCAGGAGCATATACTAAGCCGTCCAATTTTTCAGGAATAAAATCGATTACTGTATCGGCGTTCATTACATCATAATGCAGGTACCTAACGTTTTCTGTGCTTTCAATTGCATTAGAGTTGTAAGTAGCAATTACACTATTATTTATCTTCAGCTCATCTACAACAGCCTTTCCTATTCCGCTACTACCGCCTATAACTAAGTATGTTTTCATTTTCTATTTTTTGGTATAACAGCTAGATCTCAATTTAGTTCTGAAGGATTTTTTAACGTTTTAATATTGGCACACAGATTGAATGGATCCTCCGCGGCGGACAGTTGCTTCGCGACACGGACTAACACGGATAGAATTCTAAAGGTAAAACTCCGTGTTGCGAAGCACCCGTGTAATCATCCGCCGCGGCGGACAATCTCTTTGTCATTTTAATGGCACGAATGATACCTTTATCAAATGCAGGCTTTATCATTTCTTCTTATTTCTTGGCTTGAACGTCATCAGCTGCCCTGTGTTTTTAAAGCGCTTACACAGTTTGACTGTCCCGGTTGTGGTATGCAGAGAAGCCTCGTAGCATTGTTAAAGGGAAACCTACAACAAAGCTTTCTACTTTATCCTGCTTTAATTCCTATTCTAATACTGTTCTCGTTATTAGCAGTAAAGCTAATTTCTAAAAGAGAGCAGTATAATAAGCCACTTAAATATTTATTTTTTTTCTGCGCTAGTATAGTGCTTGTCAGTTATATTTACAAAATAGCAAATATTTAAAAAATTAATTATGATTGAAAACCAAAGTAAAGATTATCTTGGACAACAGATAAATGCTGTGCCATTAACTAATGCAACAGCAACGCTTGTTCTAGGCATTTTATCAATTGTAGTGTGCTTTATTTGTGGCATTATCGCTTTGGTTTTGTCAAATAAAGACGTGGCAGATTATAAAGCAAATCCTGATGCGTATACTGCAGCATCTTATAGTAATATCAAAGTAGGAAGGATCTGCGCTATAGTAGGCATTTGCTTACAAGTAGTGGGACTTATAGCATATATAGCCTTTATTAGTTTCTTTGTAATGGCTGTTGCTAAAGGTACTCTTCCTCGCTAAATTATAAATTGTTGCAAGGAAGATACATAGTGCATGTTCCTTGTTACTTTTTAAAATTTTCTAATTCATCATATTTCGAAATACTAGGCATCACTTTACCCTACTAGGATTGTCTTTTACAAAACTATCCCAACTCCCAGCAGCCTTTTTCTTTGCCGCAGTAGGTTTACTCCCCGCTAATATATTATCTTGAAAATGATGGCAAATAGCCACTGCCAATGCATCTGTGGCATCTAGCTCTACAGAAATATTTTTTATAGATACTATTTCTTGAAGCATTTTAAGTACCTGCTCCTTACTAGCGTTACCATTACCTGTAATTGCTTGTTTTACTTTTCTTGGAGAATATTCACACACCGGTAGGTTAGTATGCATTGCGGCTGCTATCGCTACACCTTGCGCACGCCCTAACTTGAGCATACTCTGCACATTCTTACCAAAGAACGGTGCTTCTATGGCAAAATGAGTGGGGTGATGTATTTCTATCACTTCACACACCTTGGCATATATTTTTTGGAGTCGCTCGTAGGCATCGTCCTTAGCAGCTAGTTTAAGCACGCCCATCTCTACTAATTCAATTCTCTTCCCATCTATTTTTATTAGCCCATAGCCCATAACTATTGTACCTGGGTCAATACCTAAAATGATTTTTGGGAAACTTTGCAAGGAGCTCTTTATTTTTACGGAGAATGAATATCGTGCTTCGCAAAAATATCAAAATTTTTCTCAATTATTTTTTGGGGCCAATCATCTTTTGTATTCTTTGCTGGCTACTGTACAGGAAATTATTAGCGCAAGATGATTTACACCTACGGTGGAGTCAGATAAAGCAAAGTTTTACTAGTCCTATCCTTTGGCTTGCTATTGCCCTCGTTCCAGTAAACTATGGTCTTGAGGCATTAAAATGGCAGCGACTTACCAGAAATCTAGAGCAATTCAATTTCATCACTGCTTTTAAAAGTGTACTAGCAGGCTGCAGCGTAACTATGCTCACGCCTAATAGAGTCGGGGAATATGGAGGTCGTATTATGTATTTGAAAGAAGAAAATAGAATTGCAGCAATACCCATTACTATGCTTGGTGGCATCAGTCAACTTTTTGTAACCATTATTTTAGGCACGGCCGGGCTAGTGGTTGTAAGATATATTTTTCAAGAACAGGATACCTTATCTGCTGCAATTCCCAACGCTGCCTATTTGAGCCTCTTAGTATTTGGAATAATTTTAAGCTTAACTCTTATTATTTTCTACCTTAAAGTAGCCTTGTTTACAAAGTGGATGCTCCGCTTTAAGAAAATGAAAAAAATTGTTAAGTATGTACACTTCTTAGCAGAGTACGGCCGTAAAGAACTGTTAAGAATTTTATTAATCTCTTCATTGAGATATTTCGTATTTATATTACAATATATGTTATTGCTGAGTGCAATGCAGGTTATAATAGCTCCTAGCTTATGTTTCTGGCTACTTACAATATTCTATTTAACCATAACATTGGCACCCACAATAGGCTTTACGGAGCTTCCTGTTAGAGCAGCGGCTAGTACAATGCTTTTACAATTGTACAGTTATAACGTCTTAGGAATACAAGCAGCATCTTTAAGTATTTGGTGTCTTAATGTGATGTTGCCGGCCTTAGTAGGAAGCGTCCTAATTTTTGGACTAAAAATTATCAAAGAGAAAGATGAATAGAATAAAATACATAATTCCTGTTTTAGCAATAACTGCGTTGAGTTTTACTCCTGCCACAACTAATAGTCCCACCGATTTTTGTGGCACTAAAAACCAAGCATTTTCTGCAGGCGAGCGTATAATTATGAAAGTATATTACAGTACACTTGGTGCTTATGTAGCAGCTGGCGAAGCAAGTTTTACCACTAAACTTGAGCGCTTCAATGGAAAACCTACCTACCACGCCGTAGGTGAAGGAAAAACGTATCCATTCTTCGATAATTTTTTTAGAGTAAGAGATAGATATGAAAGCTATATAGATACCTCAAATCTTCTACCAATGAAATTTTTGAGAAATGTAGATGAAGGCGGACACAAAATTTATAATAATGTATCCTTTAATCAACAAGCAAAAACAGCCACGAGCACTAATGGAGTTTTTAAAATGACGGACTGTGTACAAGATGTTGTGAGTGCCGTTTACTATGCAAGAAACATTGACTTCAACAAATATAAGGTGGGCGAAAAAATACCTTTTGATATG
>JBBRHK010000331.1:0-3519 GCA_038222815.1 Chitinophagales bacterium | reverse complement strand
ACAGGATATTAGGAGAACAAAAATCGCAGGGCAATATTCTATGCTTCCGCAATTTAAAAAAAGCAACAGATGATGCCATTACCCTTTTCTCCAACAAGGAGGCAATAGAAGATATTATTTTACCGCCGTACGAAGCTATTGCTGTAAAATTTGATGAAGCATTACAACGCTTGCTTAGCATTGTACCTACTTACCAAAGCGTTGATGATCTGGAAACGGAAGAAGATGAATTAGCATTTATTCAAGCATTTAGGGCTTTGATGCGGGCTAAAAATGTTTTGGAATCTTATCTTGATTTTAATTGGGATGATTTGGGCATTGATCAACAAACCTTTGAAAATTACAAGAGCAAGTATTTGGATCTGTATGATAAAGTAAAACGAAATGAAGCCAAAGAAAAAACGTCTATCTTGGATGATATTGATTTTGAAGTAGAATTGATACACCGGGATTTAATCAATGTAGCATACATCATAAAGCTATTAGGGAAATTGAAGCTTGCTAAAGCAGGAGAGGCACAAAAGCAGCGGAAGGCCATTATGGATATGTTGAGCGGCGATATAGAATTAAGAAGCAAGCGGGAATTGATTGAGAAATTTATTTTGGAAAACCTACCCCTCATTGATGATGCAGATAACATACCTGATGAGTTTGAAAAATACTGGCAGGAACAAAAGTTACTGGCACTTGGCAAACTATGCGAAGATGAACATTTAGATAAAGAACAATTTAAGGGACTGATAGAAGCTTATATATTCAGCGGCCGTGATCCCTTGCGTGATGAAGTTTTAAAATGTCTCGGCAACAGACCAAGTATTTTACAAGCCCGTACAATAGGCGAAAGAATTATTGCGAGGATGAAAGAGTATGTGGAGGTTTTTGAGAGGGGCATGGTGGGATAGGGAGTACCAAACTATTATAGTCCTACACTATGTTTGCCTACTGTTTTTTTAATTGTTTTCTTTAAAATTTACTTCGCTATCCAAGTCTATAACTTGAATCTTACGAATCTTGTCTATTCGGAAATTTTTTTTCTTATTCATACTGGAAAGGCAATTTGCCTGAAAATAATTAATTGTATGTGGCATTCCAGCCCTATTGATTTCATCAGTAAAATTCTCTTATCGGTTGGTGCACTCAACAAGCGAAATCACAGCGTTTATCTCAATCTCTGTAATCAGTAATGAATCCATATGGCTTTGTAGCTAATAATGGATATATGCCTATATGCACAGATATGCAGCGAAGGCTTATGAATGGAGCATCTATGCGGTGTTTAAAGGATACTTTAATCAGCTTATGAAATTATGATGAGCTTTATAAGCTGAGAATAGATGAAATTGCACGGGTTGAAAATGGGTGAGAAACACTTGTAAATTCACCTATATTTATGCAACTTGCTTTAGAAAAATTAACTAGGTCAAATGTATAACATTACTTTTATCAGCACCATCCATAAAGAGATTGGAAAGTGCAATGCAGACGAATTGTGCAAGATTATTGAAAAAGTAAAGCCAGAGGTAATTTTTTTGGAAGCGCTTGAAGACACATACTCGGAGTATGATTATAAACGATATTCGCAATTTGGTGTACCTCATAATAAACTAGAAGTTTCGGCAATTCAAAAGTATCAGGCGACTAATCGATTTGAGTATGTTCCTATGCTTGATAATGGATTATCTGATGCTTTTGATAAGAAATACGACACAATAGGCGTGAATCAAGAATTCCAAATATTGTTAGAAAGTTTTCAAGCTTTATCAGGAGAGGGTGGTTTTAATTTTCTTAATAGTCAAGAAAGTACAAGGCTGCAGTCTGCAATGCGAACGGAAGAACTTCGTATTTTGAATAATGCTGAGGTGGCTAAAGAGGTAGACGCAGAAATCGATGAATATGAAAACGCAATGCTTCGGAATATTTATTCCTATTGTGAAAAGAATCAATTTAACTCAGCAATTTTTATGTGCGGTGTAGCACATAGAAAATCAATTATTCAAAAGATAGATAAAGATAAGATTGACCAAGAATTGAATTTAAATTGGCTTGTATACGAAATGTGAAACTGCCAATTTTCTTATCGGTTGGTGTCCTCACCAACCTAAATCAGAGCCTTCATCTTAATCTTTGTAATCAGTAATAGATCCATTTTGCGTTGTCGCATCTAAGCGTTGTATCTCATCTGTTGAAATTATAATTTTCTAAATACTAAAGTTTGCGACGGCTTACCTAATTTTAGCTCAAATTAGGATTATTGGTTTCGGTTGATGAGGGCACCAACCGATAAGGAAAGTCATTTAATGAAAGATGACTACAAGGCTGGAAAGCCTAATACACAAAACAGAGATATAACATTTATGCGAATTTTTTAAGAGGTAATGAGTAAGCCTCGAAAAAATTAATTAGCCGTTTACAGGCTTATTACAAAAGATGATGCATTTAAAACTGCGATGCAGGATACTTTGAAAAGGATACTCGTAGTGTAAAGAAGATATTTGTACTAACTAATTTAAAAGTTAATATGGCAATAAAAACGGTGATAATAGATGACCAACCTAATAATATTTTAATGCTTGAAGAAGCTATTGATGAGATTTTTGATGTAGAAGTAATTGCAACTTTTTCAAGTGGTGAGGAGTTTTTCAAAGTCTTTAAAAAACTAAGATTTGAACTTTGCATTATTGATTATCACTTGCCCGGAATAAATGGTGTTGAGTGTGTAAAGAAATTAGCAGACAAAAAGATTATTTTAACGAGCCCAGAAGTTATTCCTGCGGATGAAGCTATGGATCTAGAAGATGTGATTGATGTAATTAAAATTACAAGACCAATACAAAAAGAGAGGCTTACAAGGGCTATAAAAAAGGTAAGGGATGAACTATTAAATGAAAGAGGGTTTGTAGTTATCAATTCTTATCCAAATAATATTCGCCAGCTGTTGATAAGCGACATAGTATACATTACTACCTACACCGCGGACCCAAGAGTTAAAATCGTTCACACGAAGACAGAACAAATACGCACACAAAAATATACCATAGAAAGGATACTTGAGAAATTACCTGATAGAAATTTTTGTAGAATCAACAAATCTGATATTATAAATATTGATTTTTTTCATTCTTATAAAGAGACAGATGTTATCCTCCTTCACAATTCACAAAATGTGCCTAAGCCTATTGAACTAACACTATCAGACAATTTCTTTTCCACATTCGCAGATAAGCTAGGTCTTGACTCAACAGAAAAGTAGTTTGCACTGCTAAGAAAAATGCTTCAAGCAAGTAAAACAATTCCTTTGTTTGGACTAATATTACCTCCATTGACCATTTCATTACCTTGAACAGTTTTAAGCTTTTCTATTTATACAATTTTACTGTATAAATTAAAACTCCGTTTAAGAAAATGAAAAAAGCACTGTTCATTACGTTTGATATTGTAAGAGAAGATGAGTCCGAAGTTTCCCTCGCAATGGCGAGTATTTTAACGACATTAAAAAATAATAAAGTCGTTGCTGATACT
>JBBRHK010000330.1:0-3520 GCA_038222815.1 Chitinophagales bacterium | reverse complement strand
AATAGGATAAAAAACAATTGACTCTACATCCATTCCATAAGAACCACCTAAGAGAGAAAAAATAAATATCAGCACCATAATTAGTAACCTCTCTTTTCCTTTCATCTCGTAAGCAAGGTGGGTTATTCCTTTTAGCATCGCACCGGTATTATTAAAAACCCTCATAAACCCTCCAATGATTAGTATAAACAAAACGATGTCTATGCTTTCTACTATTCCTTTGATGGGTGCTTGTAAAATAGCCACAAATCCTTGTGGACGGCTTTCTTGTCGTCGATAGGTTTCAGGAACTGAGATTGCTTTTTTTACTTCTCCATCTTTAAATTTTGCGATGGGAATTTGAATGCGGAGGCTGTCTAGCGTTTGTTGAGTAAACGGTAGAGCCAAAGAATTACTGTCAGATGTTACAAGAAATTCTTTGTTTTCGTTATTCGTCAACTTACTGTATTGCCCAGAAGGTAGCAGCCAAGTACACAAGGCAGCAAGAATAATAACCATCATCAATAAGGTGGTGGCAGTGGGCAACTTCCATTTTATATTCATATTACTTATGATTAGAATATTTAATGAAAGTAAGGATTCTTTTGCAGCTGTAGGTAGACCAGTGAAATTTATTACTTTTTAATTCCCATTGGCGCTAAAGATCAGTTGGGGGTAGTGGGTAAAAGATATCGCAAAACAAATACGCCAAGTGAAACTTGGCGCTAATGGGTGAGGCAATCTTAATCTTTTAAGTTTTTTAGGCAGTGGCTTTTATCCAACTTTGCCAGTAAGGAGTGCTGTTCAAGGTTTTTAAAATGCCAGTAGCATATTTAAAATTGGTACTCGAATCGTCATTAACATTCTTTCCTGTTTTATCCTCCATAAAGTTTTGCAACTTCTGAAGAAAGCCTGCTACAGATTTTATTTCTACACCTGCAACTAGCTGTTTTTTAATATTGTCAATGATGATGTGTTCACAACCTAAATAATCTTCAGCGCTTTTAAGGCCTGTAGAAATTTGTTTCGATTCTAGTTCAAAGTTTATCATAATAGTTGATTTTATTTAAATCTAATTTTTACAAACAGATCATAACCGCAGATAAGGTCGATGTTCTTATACTTTCTAAGCTGTCAAACGCAATTATGCGATGTATCTGCGAGCTTTACTTTCATCATCTGTATGAATTACCGATGTTTATTTTACAAAGCTGAGTGAATAATAAATACAATAATCAATATTATGATTTCGTATAGATTAATGAAACGATTAGTAGCACTAAAAATTGTTGTGGTAAATAAAATTTAACTTTTTCAGCTGTTATCTGTATTGAAATGGCTGAAATTACACTTGTGCAAAAGAAGAAAAGAAAACTTGGGGATAGTATGGACTTAGGCTATGCAGGACTTAGGACTAGTGAGAATACTTTCGGATTTAAAAACAATCTCCAAGAAAAATACTTTCTTAGTTTTCAAGAATCACTTCATTAGCTGTTTTAATTCCGTTTTGAAAGTCAGTAATGTTTTTTAATGTTGTCAATACAATTTGTTCCAACGCTTCATTTGTAAAAAAACCTTGGTGTGCAGTAATAAGAACATTTGGAAAAGACATCAATCGGGAGATAACATCGTCTTGTATAATACTTTCGGATAGGTCTTTAGAAAACAATTTTTCTTCTTGTTCATATACATCCATTCCTAGGTAACCTAATTGCCCTTTCTTTAGAGCGTTGATAGCATCAGAGGCGCTAACGACTGCACCTCGGCTTGTATTAATCAACATCACGCCAGCCTTCATCTTAGCAAAAGCATTGCTGTCAATTAGATGATGGGTAGTTTTATTAAGGGGACAATGCAACGAAATAATATCTGACTCCTCCAATAATTTTTCTAGCGGCTTGTATACTACACCTAAGCTCTTCAACTCATCGGATTCTTTAATATCCATAGCTATGACGCTACAGCCGAACCCTAGCATAATTTTACAGAAAGCCATACCAATACTCCCTGTGCCAATCACACCAACAGTCTTTTTGTAAAGATTAAAACCAACAAGATTTTCTAAAGAAAAGTTACCCTCTCTAATTCTATTATATGCTTTATGAGTTTTTCTATTAAGCGTTAAAATAAGCGCAACAGCGTGCTCTGCGATAGCCTCGGGAGAATAGGCAGGTACTCTTAGAACTGTGATATTATTTTCTCTTGCCGCATCAAGGTCAATATTATTAAAACCAGCACAACGTAATACTATTAGCTTTACATTGTTAGCACTGAGTTTTATAATCGTTTCCCTATCTATCTTATCATTTACAAAAACGCAAACCCCTTCAAACCCAGAAGTCAGGTCAGCCGACTCGAAATTTAAAGCAGTTTCAAAATATACAAATTCAATTTCGTCATCTTGATTGTGTTGATTAAAAAATATTCGATCATAGGGCTTGGCACTAAAGAAAGCAATTTTCATAAATAGAATTATTGAGAAGGGATTAAAGATAGACGGTAAAATATTAATGGTGTTTTTAGTATATACTTTTCACTGGCAGAGGTGTTCCCTTCCCTAGCTGCTCCAAATAACATTTGGGCTAGTTGAGATGTGAAATTGTTGCAGAACAAACAACTAATATATAGTTTAAATTATATCTTTAATACTTGGTTTCTCTCACTGGCGGAAGTGTTCTGCGGTAACCGGTTTCGCCGCGGCGAATGTCTCTTCAATTCTGCAGGTTTCCCGACCAAAGGGTACGGGACAGGTATAACCGGATTTAGTTACTCAAATTTCAATTCTAAGCAACCCTTTCTCCTGAGTGTGATAATCAATAGCACTACTATACTTATAATGCCATTCGCCGCGGCGAACCCAAACAATACCAACCTCAACAGGATTATTGTGCAAATAATCTAAACGCTCTTTGAATTTCTCCGATGTATTAAGTTCAATAGGATGATTCGCCGCGGCGAATTGCCTCCAAAATTGAAATTCTTTGTTGTTTTTATTTTGACTACCAGTATATCCAAAAATATTGAGCATCCATTCTTTTCTGCTTTCTGAGTTATTTTCTTGAATGGCTTTACTGATTTGCATACCGGTCAAATTTTTTCAATCTGTTGCTGCACGATTATTTAACCTGAATAATTTCCAAATTCCCGAAAATGCCGAGGCCCGGTCTTTGACCCGCCGATAAATTATGAAGCCTTTTTCCTTACCCCATATAATGCTCTATAAAGTCAAATTCGCTAATGCCAAAGTGATAAAAGCCAGCCGATGAAAACTTGTGTTCCTCTGCATAATTACACAACCCTGCTGCAACAGGATTATTATGGATATAATTAAATTTTTGAAGAAATGCAGCTTCGGTAAATAATTCTATACCAAGAGAAATTCGTTTCCAAAAATGATACTTTCTATCTGGAGAATTTGCTTTGTATTTCTCGATTGCTCCATCTTCTTCTAGCAGTTTCAAAAAATGTTTAGAAGTGTGCTTTTAAAAACTAGTTTGGACTTCCTTTAATGTGTAACCGTGCATTACCTGCCATATTAGAT
>JBBRHK010000329.1:0-3532 GCA_038222815.1 Chitinophagales bacterium | reverse complement strand
GGCAACTTCTACTACATTTTTTATTTCGTCAATCGTGAAGGTTGCTGCGGCTGTATTGTTGATTCCCCAGCGGTAATCTGCATATATTTTTATTAAGTCTGCACCGTGGCCTATTTGATCTCTCACCGTGGTGGTGAGATTAGCGCCGTCGCTTTCCTCAGCGCCGAGTATTAAATCCAATTCTGTGTTGTCTGATTTAGGACCATAACTTCCTGTAGCTACAATAGCTCTACCAGCTACAATCATTCTTGGGCCGGGAGTTAATCCCTTATTGATGCTTTGTTTTAATCCTACATCATCATAGCCCGCACCCTCCGTCCCTAAATCTCTTACGGTAGTAAATCCTGCCATCAGCGTGGCTCTAGCGTGATTCACTGCCCTCACCAGTCGCTCTGCTCTGCTTTCTTTTAGCACCTGATCGTTCCACCCTGTTTCATTGTAGGGATGTAGAAACAAATGAGAATGCCCTTCTATCAAGCCCGGCAATAAGGTTTGCCCAGGCATATTGATGGTGCTATCACTCGCTGGCATATTGGCTGCAACACCAGCGTATAAGATTGATTTATCTTTTACTACCACAACCCAATTGTTGTGCATCTCTACACCATCAAAAACGGCTTCGGGTTTGAGAAGAATTGTTTTTTGTTGGGCTTGGCTCTGTGTGAAGACTATTAAAAGTAGAAATGTAAAGTATATTTTCATATCATCAGATTAGAAAGTAAAATACAAAAAAATGAGGGAGAAATCCGTTTAATTCTTCAGCACTTATCTCTTTTAGGATTTGTCTGCCGCGGCGGATCTGTATGCCACTCTTCAACGAATAAAAATATGCTTGCAGCAATTGGGCTTGGTGATTGAGTAATTCTTACAACACAGACTTAGCTTTTATTGAGAAAAGGAGTTCGAATTATACAGATTGTAATTATCTCGGTCTTGCTTGTAGAAGTTGATTAAGACTGAGAGTAGGCACAGACCACAAAATATTGTTTTTGACAAACTATCTTCTTTCGCTTGTTTTAAATTGATTTAAAAAATTTAAATTACCGATACAATATTCTATTGACGGTTTTTAATAACTGCAGAAATCGTCAGTGTCACACTTTTAACCGCCCCCAGATGACTTATCTTAATATTTTAGGAGATGGCTCCGTCTTCCCTCCACTACGGTCGTACGACCTCGTGATTTTGTTATCCCACGAGGTAGTGCAGGCGGGCAGGTACGTAAAAGAAAACTTCATAGGTTCTGGAAAAGACTACCTAGAAACTCCATTAAATTATGAGGAAATAAGACAAAAAGTTTTTGCTGCTATACAAGTGGAAAGCCCTCAGCTGCTAGAGAAGAAACACGACCTACATTTACTTTGTCCCAAAGAAATTTCTGCCATCGCACTATGGCCAAAAAAAACTGAAAAGTTTGACTTGAGTTATTTTGACTAAGAGTAATTGTTTTCAATTCCCATAAAGCATCCACATAATCCTATTGTAGGATAAGTCCATCTCAAAACGGGGCATCTCCCACCGCACCCAAAGCGAATTAGTATAAAAAATACTACCAAAATCTCTTATTATAAAGTTAGGCTCAGCCTAAAGGATAGGAATTACAGTATTTTAAGAGCTGTCCCCAATAGTGGCTAGCTTTTTGCCTTACTATCTTGACCTCAACCATTTTTAGCCCATCATAAAATTAAAGAATGAAAAAAACATTAAAATACGTCTTGCCCTTATTAACCATTTGCTCGATTTCTCTATTTGCCTGCACAGAGCAAACCACTACTACCCAAGAGAAGACCGAGATAACAACTATGGACTCTACGGCAGCGAAAGCAAAGGAAGTTTCTGATAAGCTTGAAGCGCAGACCAAGGCTGTAGAAGAGTCAATAGAAAAACTAGATGACAAATTCTCATCAGGGAAATAAAACTCGCAAGGAGACACATCATTAAACTTATAAATTTTATACAATGAAAAAAATCATTTCTATATCTACGATTGCAATTTTAATTTGCTTTACGTTCATATACACAGCATCTAGCCAGCAAGGCAAAGAAAAGGGCAACCAAAAGGAAAGAAAAACGGAAGCCAAGCAAAACGGTAACGGTAACGGTAACAAAAACGAAGAAAAAGGCTCTCAAGGTAAGTCAGATAATGACGGATCTATGCAGAAAGGAAAACAACGTAATGAAGGGGAAGACAAGAACAATAGGAATAAAAAGGATGATGATTACGATAAGAAGGAAAAGGGAAAAGATAAAATGGACAAAGGCAATAATAAAGATGATGATGATAGAAAAAATGGAAAAATGGGGGGCAAAGACAAAGCCTACTATGATGACATTTTCGGATATCGCTGAGATAAAGAAAAATTTAATGACCGTAAGAAGTATAAAAATAATGAGAAGGTAAATATCTGCCATAAAATTTCAAATGGAGATGGCGTGTCAATTATGGTATCTGAAAACGCAGTAAAGGCGCATCTTAACCACGGCGATGTTATTGGTCAATGTCCAAAATTTGCTCGTACCTACAGTGATGTTTTTTATAACAACAGACAAGATTATTACAACAGTTTGCAGCGTACGCAGGAGCAAACCTATTATAGCCAATCTATTCTTGAGTATGCCCTTACAAGACTTGCTTATGGTAGGTCTGAGGTATCAGCACTTCAGGCTTCCAACGCACCAGTTGCTGTGATACAGGACAGACAAAACGCAGTAAATGATCTACAACAAAATGCAAGCTTACTAGAAACTTTACTAGGAGTGGCAGTAACTGTTGTTGCAAATAGCTTAAACTAAGAAATTTAAAAAATAATACTGACTGCGCAATGGTTATTCCGTTGCGCAGTTTTTTATTGGAGTCTAGCTAAGACATTGTGTACATTAAGATTTACAATAACTCCACTAATAATCTTGTTAGCATTGCTGCTGCCTGTACAGCTTCTTTTCTCTGCGCCGGCAAGTCGTAGTTTTTCTGATTCTTTTTTATCTCATCCCAAAGCTCATCCACCTCTTCTAAGATAACGGCGTAAGCTTCGTGCTGGTTATGAAAGTCTGGAGGGAAAAGTTGCTTGGCTCTTTTTACTTCTGCTTCTATTTCTAGCAGGGCTTTGCTTAGGCGTTCTTGATGGATGTAGTTATCGGGTAGTTGGTTTTCTTGGGGGTGGTTTGGGGGTTGTTGGTTCATTTGGTAGATGTGAAGTTTTTAAAATGGAAGGTAATGATTTTACCGTTGTTGGTTACTATGTAGTTGTAGTGGATTTAGTTTTTTCGAGGGTGCTTATGCTTGGTCAATAAGCTACCGACACGATTAAAATGCAGCGAAAAAGATGTAGTATTGGCAGCTTGTAAAGCTGTTTGTTTGATTATTTTTTTTCTACCAACAAAGGCAAAACAGTTCTATTAATTTATCGATGCCTCTTAGCAAGATACTACCATAAATATTCCTGCAATCCTTCATAAACGGCAATTACCCCACAATTCTTCCTCGGGTAAATTTGGGGAATTAAAAGAAGGTATGGTTTTGGCATATATGCTA
>JBBRHK010000328.1:0-3537 GCA_038222815.1 Chitinophagales bacterium | reverse complement strand
GAACTTTTACGGAGACTATTGGTGGATGCTTTGTAACTATAGTGGTATCTACATACGGCAAGTAAGAAACTTCTACTTCTATAGGCAAATAAATCCAGCTTGTTTCTTGCTTTAATGTGTGAACCCAAACCTCTGAGATCTCCATTTCTTTTCCTAAATCAATGGTAAGATCAAGATCAGTACCCTTAAACCCTAAAAACTCACTGGCAGCTGGTAAGCCCTTTGTATTCTGAATGCCATCTACCAGCGTGATAGAACCGTTGCCAGGATAAGACGAATTAGCAGGCGTTTCTAAACTTAGTTTTTTGCCAGTAGCCTTATTAAAGTTGAACGACTTACTCTTTAATTTTACCGGTAGATTTTTCTCAAAAATGGAATACGTAACATCTAGTGACTTAGTGATTAAAATTGGTTCTTTATAATCGAGAAAAGAGCCTTCTCCTATTTTATACTTAATGACTGCATTCGGAAGTTTAGTGGATAAATCAAGAAGCAATTGCTCATTATTTGCAGTAGATGAAACAGTGGCTGTTACATCGAAATATGCTTTACTAAAATTTACATTTCCCTCTTTTAAATGAGCAAATAATGCTGGAAGTTTTTTCTCAAAGGCGTTCCAGTTTTTCGAGGCTGGCTGCGACCACAGTACTTCGCTAAGGGCAGTCATTCTTGGAAAGATCTGATATTCAATTTTGGCTAGATTGCTTATATACTCCGTCCAAACGTTCGCCTGTGCACCTAGAATGTAGCCAGCAGCAGTACTTGGCAAACTTACAGGAATTGGATTATAATTGTACACGGCTTCTAGCGTATTAAGTCCACCAAACGTAACACTGTCCTCATTAGCACTTTGTGTATGATCAAAATAAAGCGGCTTACCGGGTGTCATTATCACTTGATGATTTTGCTTGGCAGCTTCTATTCCTCCAGCTTCCCCACGCCAGCTCATTACGATCGCATTTTCTGCTAAGCCACCTTCCAATATTTCATCCCAACCTATTAATGCTTTTCCTTTTGAGGTCAAAAATTTACCCATTTCATTTATCATCCAGCTTTGTAGCTCGTGCTCATCTTTTAGATTATTATCCTTCATTCTTTGCTGGCATAGTGGGCATTGTTTCCAATGTGTTTTAGGCGCTTCGTCGCCACCAATATGAATGTATTTTGAAGGAAACAATTCTATCACCTCACCTAATACATCTTTTAAAAATGCAATCGTTGTTGGTTTTCCAGCACAAAAAATATCATCAAATACACCCCAGGTTTCTTGTACTAATTTTA
This sequence comes from Chitinophagales bacterium, assembly GCA_038222815.1. Lineage (GTDB taxonomy): Bacteria > Bacteroidota > Bacteroidia > Chitinophagales > Chitinophagaceae > Ferruginibacter. The sequence continues at coordinate 2,256 of JBBRHK010000328.1, read as the reverse complement.
TCCTTCCTGCCTGCTGCTGTTCCATACTCTTTTTCGACATCATATTATTAGGCATTGGCGTAGGCTTCTCAGGGAAGCAACTCAGCCAAGAATATGCTGCTATCGCTGCACTTGCGTGACCAGGCAATTCTATTTCTGGGATGACTTCTATATGCCGCTCAGCTGCATACTTTATGACTTCCCTTATTTCTTCAATGCTATAAGCGCCATCGTAAGTTGTATTATCGCTACCCTTCCCTGGGTATCTACCTATGAGTGTTCCGTTACGTTCTGCACCTACGGTGGTAAGCAAAGGATATTTTTTGATTGGGATTCTCCAACCTTGATCATCTGTAAGGTGCCAATGAAATTTATTGAATTTATAGGTCGCCAGATAATCAAGATACTTTTTTACAACAGGTACAGAAAAGAAGTGACGAGTTACATCTAAGTGCATTCCTCTGTATTCAAATCTTGGAGAATCTATGATAGTAAGATTAGGCAAGGATAAAGTTTTTGTTGCCGTTTGTGGAGCATCTTTTATTAACTGTAGTAAGGTTTGAATTCCATAAAATACGCTAGATGCAGCGCCGCTAATGGTTATTTTATCTTGATGAACCATCAGCGTATATTCATTCCCCTGACTATGATTGATCAGCTGAATACTGTTTAATTTCCTAGAGTAACCCTTGCTATTTTTAACTTTACAAGAAATGTTTTTCTTTAATAATTCTTTTTGCAAGTAGAGTGCATTGGTTTTATGTGCTATTGAATCGAAATCACATTCTATTACAAATTTATTGCTAAGCAAAGTTGCTCCTTCTAATGTTTCTACCTTGGCTGGCGTGGGTATAATATTAGATTGCGCAAAACAAACGGTTGAAAAAAAGAGAGCTATTAATGTGGCAGCATATTTTGAATACATACTTTTATATTTTTGCTTTGGATATAAATTTAGTCGTTGCTTTAGAGCTATACTATTGCAGGCTAGCAAGCTAAATAATTATTTGTTTAAAACATTTTGTATCCCTCAATAAATAAGCTTAACTTTTAACTTTATAAAATACAACTTATGGGAAAATTTGTCATGTCAAAAAGGAGTAATGGTCATTTTCAATTTAATCTCAAAGCAGATAACGGATTAGTAATCCTCACAAGTGAGGGTTATGTTGCAAGACCGGGCTGCGAAAAAGGAATAAACTCCGTAAAAAAACATTCGCAGTCTAAAGACAATTTTGAGCAATTAAAAGCTACCAATGGCAAGCATTATTTTACTTTAAAGGCTTCTAATGGAGAAATTATAGGCACTAGCCAAATGTATGAAACGAAGGCTGGTATGGTCAATGGATTGGCATCTGTGATAAAGAATGCACATAACGCTGAGGTGATGGCGGAGATGTAACGATTTTGAAAATAGAGAAAGAGCAGTCAAAATAAGTTAACTGCTCTTTTAATTTCTGACTTCTTCCGAAATATCAATTTCAACTCTTATAATTCCAGTTTCCTTCTTTAGCAAATTTAAAATAGTTTTTATACTTACTATTCCTAACGATTCTTTGTCAATAGGCAAAGAGGGTTAGGCAACCTCTTTAATTTGAAATTGTAGGGGAATAAATAAGTTTTAGACTATCTATAATTTCAACGGTCATTGCACTAGAAACATGCCCCAAGTCATTGAAGCCACTATAAGCATCTTTAACAATGCCATTTTTATAGAGAGCAATTTGCAGTACAACATCGTGCCTTAGGTTAAAACTATCAGATGAGTATATTACTAAATTGTCAAATTTAGGAGCTACATCCGTAAATAAAGCAATTCTTTTGAAATTTAGGTCTATTGTGATGCTATCAACGACATCATTAGAATTATTCTTTACTCGTATTTTATTAGTTTGACAGCTATATAAAACAAATGAAAAAAGAACGATAATATTTAATATAAAACTATTCATATTTAGGTTTGTTTTTACAAGTTGAGTTTGAAAACTGATGCCGTGTTTACCAAGATTGAAATTGCCGTTAAAATGCCAAAAATCATTAAAAATTTCATTGTCCTCTACGAACTTAGCTTATGCGAATAAGAATGCGCATAAAGATGATGTGATGACGGAGCTGTAATAGAGAAAAGGAAAATCTTCATCGCATATTAAATATAGAACTGTGATATTTAATTATTGCTTCTGCCTAGTAATTCTAAACTCTGATGGGAAGTTAATTAATCCTTCATAAAAATCAATATCCTTTACTGTCGTAATATCTAGTCCTCTTCCCTTGAGA
>JBBRHK010000327.1:0-3611 GCA_038222815.1 Chitinophagales bacterium | reverse complement strand
AGTATGGCGACATCTCCAACGAAGAATTTATGCTTGCCGAAGCACTCAACATAAAGAAGCAACTTACTATTACTGAGGTACAACAAATCTTGGACAGCACCCACGTGTATCCAATTGTAAAGAAGTTAATCGATAAAAACATTTGTTTCACTTGGGAGGAGATGAATGAAAAGTATAAAATAAAGAAAGAGAATTTTGTAAGGCTCCACGAAAATTATTTACAGGAGGAAAGCCTAGCTCCATTATTAAATGACTGGAAAGGTGCTCCTAAACAAATGGAATTATTACTTGCTTTTATTCACCTAAGTAAAACTGCAGGAGAGGTTGCGCAAAGTGAATTAATTAAAAAATCTGGTGCAAGCGCCGCACAACTAAAAGCACTAGCTGATAAGAAAATAGTAATTGTAGAAAGTAAAGCGGTTGATAGAATTATTGCGCCTGCCAAAAATCTGGAGATAAATTTTATTCTTAGCGAGGCACAGCAAATTGCATACAATGAATTAAGGCAAAGACTCACAGAAAAAAATGTTTGTCTTTTACATGGCGTTACAGGAAGTGGCAAAACAGAACTCTATGTGAAGCTACTTGAAGAAAACTTTAAAGAAGGTAAGCAGGCCTTGTATCTATTACCAGAAATAGCACTTACCGCACAAATAATAAGGAGATTACAAAAACACTTTGGTGGTAATATTGCCGTGTATCATTCTAAGTTTAACAATCAAGAACGTATAGAGCTGTGGCATAAAATAAGAACTGGTGAAACTAAGATTTTACTTGGTGCAAGAAGTGCGGTGTTCTTACCTTTTTTAAATCTTGGTCTTATCATTGTAGATGAAGAGCACGATGCTTCTTACAAGCAACAAGATCCCGCCCCACGCTATAATGCAAGGGATGCTGCCATTTATTATGGCCATTTGTTTAATGCCAAAGTGGTGTTGGGTTCCGCCACACCTTCTGTGGAAAGTTTTTATAATACGGTGGGTGGTAAGTATGGCTTGGTAGAACTTAAAGAACGATATGGCGGATTACAATTACCAGAAATCGAAATTATAAATATTGCTCAAGTAGTATCTAAAGAAAAAGTGATGCTAAGTCCTCAACTGAAGGAGGCTATAGAGCAAACCGTCGCTGCTGATGCTCAGGTAATTTTATTCCAAAACAGGAGAGGGTATAACCCATACATTATTTGTGGAACTTGTGGTTATTTGCCCCAATGCATTCATTGCGATGTATCGCTAACGCTGCACAAGTATAGTAATAAGTTACATTGTCATTATTGTGGTAGTACTTATCCAAAATTAATTACTTGTCCGCAATGCGGCACACAGACTTGGTTAGAGAAAAATTTTGGAACAGAAAAAATAGAAGAAGCGCTAGATGAGATTTTTACTACGATGAAAGTAGCAAGGATGGATGTAGATAGTGTAAGAGGAAAGCAAGCCCATGATAATTTGATAAAACAATTTGAGCAAAGAAAAATGGATATCCTTGTGGGTACTCAAATGGTAGTAAAAGGGTTAGACTTTGATAATGTTCTATTAGTAGGTATTTTAGACGCAGATGGGTTACTAAGTTTTGCAGATTTTAGAGCGTATGAGAGGGCTTTTCAATTGATGGAGCAAGTAAGTGGTAGGGCAGGAAGAAGAGAAAAGAAAGGGAAGGTAATGATACAAGCTTTAAACGTAAACCATCCAGTATTACAATGGGTAAAAGCCCACGATTACAATGGTTTTTATAAAAATGAAATTGTAGTAAGGCAAGAGTTTTACTATCCACCTTATTGTAGATTGGTAATGCTTACAATGAAGCACAAGCAATATGACATTGTAAGAGATGCAGCAGAGATGCTAGTAACTTCTATGCGGCAAGATTTAAAAGATTTGATTACTGGCCCTGCAGCACCAGTTGTACCTCGAATCAGAAATCAATATTTGCTAGAAATAATGATAAAACTGCCCAAGGTTGCAGGCAAGGGAATTAATTATAAAAATATAATTACCAATCATATTCAATTACTGCATACCCATAAGGAATATCGTTCTGTAAATATTTCGATTAATGTAGATCCGATGTAGTACGAAGTTTCTCCAAAAAGAGAACCTTTATTTATTTCCTGGGTTTATAAATTATATTTGATGAGTTAAATTTTAAGGCACATATAAATCACTTTATTTAATTTCTGAAGATTTCAAATAATGATCATTGAAAAAAATATTTCTTTAAAGTCTTATAACAGTTTTGGCATAGATGTAAATGCATCTTTGATGTATAAAGTTTCTTCAGAAGAGGAATTGCTGGAAGCCTTAACCATCATCAATCCTATATCTCCACAGGATTTGCTGGTGCTTGGAGGAGGCAGTAATATTTTATTATTAGATGATGTTTCCCTACCCATAATTAAAAATGAAATAAAAGGAATAAATATTCTTGAAGAAAACGAAGACTTCGCATTAGTAAGATCAGGAGCAGGAGAGCTTTGGCATAATTTGGTGTTGTTTACTTTAGATAATAATTTGTCTGGATTAGAAAATCTCTCTCTTATACCAGGAAGCGTAGGAGCATCGCCTATGCAGAATATAGGCGCTTATGGTGCAGAGGTAAAAGATACATTTCATTCCCTTACAGCTATTAGTGTTATAGGAAAATCTAGAAAATTGTTTTATAACGAAGACTGTGAATTTGGCTACAGAGAAAGTATTTTTAAAAAGAAGTTAAAAGGGGAATACATAATTACAGAAGTGATTTTTAAACTTGCAAAAAAAGCAACACTTAAAACAGATTACGGAGCCATAAAAGAAGCATTAGCAAATGCTAATAAACTGACAATTCCTACAACTAGAGATGTAAGCAATGCAGTAATTGCTATAAGGAAATCCAAACTCCCTGACCCCAAAATGATAGGTAATGCAGGTAGTTTTTTTAAAAATCCTGAAATAGATTTAAGTCAGTTTGAGCAACTAAAGTTACAATTCCCGGCTGTCGTAGCATATCCAATCGGTAAGACGAAAATGAAGCTTGCAGCTGGCTGGCTTATAGAAAACTGTGGCTGGAAAGGCTATAGGGAAAACGATGCTGGTGTACACGTAAAGCAAGCACTGGTATTGGTTAATTATGATAAAGCCTCTGGCGAAGACATCTTTTTACTTAGTGAAAAAATTATAAAGTCTGTACAAGAAAAATTCAATGTTTTGTTAGAAAAGGAAGTGAATATTATCTAACCACTATCGTTAAATGTTGATTGCAAGTGCTAAGCATTTTGATAACTTTTCAAAAAGGTTTACATAAAGCGTTCACTATATGTGGATAACGATTTTATAATTCTAATTTTTCTATTTCAATTATTTTATTAACTTGTGGGTTCGATTGTTAATGAAAACGAATTGAAAATTTTGATTTTCTTATTCATTTTTTCTTTAGCATTGTAAATATTTTTAAACACACAAAACCTTCATTCTTAAAAATTAAAATTTTTATGGCAGAAAACACATCGACTGCAACCGTTAAGCCGGTAACTTCAGTTCAAGCAAAAAAGTCAGGTAATTCAATTTCGTGGTTAGCACCAGTGCTATGTCTCATTGCAGGTTATTGCATTTGGAGATTCGGAATGGGTG
>JBBRHK010000326.1:0-3626 GCA_038222815.1 Chitinophagales bacterium | reverse complement strand
GATAGGGTCATTTTGGAAATCTATGACATTCTTTAATTTATTGGTATTATCAAAATATGTATAATTTAAATTATCTATTAGACTACTAGAATTTATTTTCAACCCCCACTGCTGCATCTGCTTAATGTTACCGTTAGCATCATAAGCTGAACTGTAATCAATACCATTGCCCATTTTAATACTAAAATCAATGTTGGCATTTTTATTAAAGCTATTGCTGGTATATTGATTAAAATCTGCGGACAGTATCCGATTGGCATTATCATAAGTAAAATCGTATCTGCGTATTTCTTTGTCGCCTGCGCTCTTCCAAACTGTACCTGTTATGTTGCCATTATATTGAGCGTTGCTGTAGCTTTGACTCGGTATTAACCCATTATCTGCCTTATCATAACCGAGGTCAAAACCAAAATGTCTTTGAGCGTCAGGATTATTTGTTTTAGTATAATTTCTATTTACCCCAAGTAACCAGCCGCGGATATTGTAATCGTAATTAAGCACTTGCAAAGCGGCATCGGAGGTAGGTTTTTGGGCTAGAACTTTTTTAGTAAGTTGCCCTAATTTATCGTAGGCGTTTCTAGCAATCTCTTGCACAGACTTGTTAACCGCAATACCGTTTATTGTACTATTTATTTCTTTTGTAGTAGCAAGTAACCTACCAAGGTCATCATAAGTCATTTTACTTACTACAATATGTTCTTGTGCTGAAGTACCGCTTTTTTGCTGCCGCATTACAGATACAAGAGGCTGACCAGCCCAAGTATATTGTATCGTACTTATATCTGTACCGCCAGTAATATTGCTGCTTTTAGTTTGTATGGTTCTGCCTTTTTCATCATAAATAACGATGGAGGTTATGTATTGTGCAGGGTTACTATTTAAGATTTTTGTTTGGCTCCAAGTAACCATTCCTTTCGTGGCTGAGGAAGCTGTTGGCGTTTGGGCATAAGGCCAGTTACTGTTACTTGCGGGCTCAAAATAGGGATTGTAATTGCTATTATACACAGCAGTTAAATCTGCAGGCAAGCCAGAAGGTAGATTAAGGTAATCATCATAATGTGATACGCTGAGTAACTCATATCCGCTGGCAGTACTTGGGTAATTGCTGCTGTTATAGGCTGCAGTAGTATGACTGCTAAATGTTATACCTGCTGTTGTAAGTAAGCCGGTTTCAAATGGTCTATTGACCGCATCATATTTTGTAACAAGCCATTTACTCGTCAATCGCATATTCGCATCTTGGGTCATTACTAGCCTATCTCGCTGGTCATATACCATATACACTTCTCCTGCACCGGGTACTTTTTTGCGTACCATTCTTTGGCGCTGGTCGTACTCATATTTAAAACATTGCTCGTCTAATATCACTGTATTATTGAGTAGCCAATTAGATTGTATAGCCACTACACCACTAGGTTGTATTACGCAGCGCAATTGGCCTAGGTCATCGTAAATGTAGTAAGTGCAAAGCCAGTCATTGTGGTTCTTTCCAGTACCATCATCAAATACAGCATCGGCAATTTGTACTTTCTTTAAGATTACTTTTCCTTCTTTGTCTTTAAATTCTATGACTTGTTTTCCTCGCTCATCCACAGTTACCATTTTCATTAACTCTCCTGCAGTATAAATGGCCGGACTACTGTAAGTGCCAAAATTATTGATCACATCTGTTACGTTCCATATTCTAACTTCATCTAGTGCTGTATTTATCCAATACTTTGCTTTTACAGAGCGGCGATTGGCTTCGGTGGTTTGGTAAGCAGAACCCGCCCAACTATTACCAGCGGCAAATGATTCTTGTACCCTATTAAGCGGCGACGGCTCAAAAAAAGTTTGACTATAAAAAAATGTTTCGCCTTGGTTTTTTAGAACGCCATTGATGTCTGAATAAAATGCGGCTTGCTGTGCAAATGGATTAAATTTAAAATTACCATCTGTTATAGAAGTATTACCTCCTGTACCATTGGCAACAAAAGGTAAATATTTGAATTGCTCTCTGCCAAACTCGTCGTATTCTATAGCAGCTACTAAATCTGCTTTTACGCCAGTCGATGTTTCTAGAGAACCTTCTTTTATTACAGTTTGCAAAGGGCGACCAAGCCCATCAAGGTATTGAGTGGATTGTTTTACATCCTTTACTGGTCTATTAAGGAAAGTATATACATCTTGTTCGGGTGCCGCGGCATCAAAAGTACGGACGTAGTTCACCTTTACTGCATTTATGCATTTACTCCAGTACTCGTATAATCTGCTGGCACTGGTCGTGGTTGTTGGGCTTGGGCGGCACTGCCTAAACACAGGAGTATAACTGTTTGTACACATACACTAAGCTTTGCTTTAAACATTTTAATCATCCTACATATATTAATTACTCCGTAAAACATTTTGTTAGTCTATTAAGCTCTTCATAGAGCGACCATTTACTTTTGTTTGAGGATTAATGAAGCCTATGAGCTCCCCATCTGTCCATACTACAAACTTTGTGGCGACGCCTTCTACATCATTATTGAAGCTGCCATTTTTTTCTTGCTTGGTTAAAAATTGAAATAAAGCGTGCTGATTGTTACCTGCTGTTTTCCTGGTAAAATACCCGTCTGTTACAAGTATACTCATCCTCAGCTTAGACCTGTACCATTGTTTTAGGCTTGCTTTATTAGAAGTTGTAAAACCGTCTTCTTTTGAAGGAGTGGCAATAATCACCATATCGCTAGTGTGTACATTAGCGATAGAATCTAAGGCAGTGAGCAAAGAATCTGCCGCTGCTGACTGTACAATAGGTAAAGTGATGATTAGCATTTTTTTGCCTTGATAGGCGGATATAGGTTTATCTACTCCTTCGATTGTAGTTATGGACTTAGAGTAAATGCTTTCTATTGTCTGTGTAGGAACTGAAAAAGTTATTCCAAGTATAAATATTAATTTTATCATCATTTTTTTATAATTTATTCATCGATTGCGAGATCTATTTTTATTTTATTGCAACTCGTACTATTAACGATAACATTGTAGAAGGTTGCACTAGAGCCATTAATAACCTTTGTTCCTTTAGGCCCAAATCCTAATGAATTGCAGCCTAGTGTAAAATTGCATAAAGGTGCAAAACCAGAAATCTTGTGGATATAAACCGTGTAAGATCCTTCTAACCTCTCACATAATGGCTGCAAGCCGCTAAGTGCTGATACAGGAAAAGTCCTTGACGAATTTGGATTGCCACCTGTAGGGGTAAATACGACTTCAAAATCTTGTTGATTGTGAGTATTGGTTGAGGTAAATGCAAAACAAATAGTAGCTGGACAGGCGCTTGGATTGCTCCCAATATTAGCCCACCTTATTGCGCTATAGGTAGGACTGTTAGGATTATTATCTCTCTGCTCTTGTTCTTGGTTACCTGTGTTACCACAGGAATTTTGCTCACACCTTACAGCTGTTGTTGTGTTCTCCCATATTGCTGCAACATTAAGTGGGATACAATCTTCCGGCTGACCGGCATAATTATAGCAAATCTTCTTAACGATGTTGTTGTCCTGATCTCGCACTAAAGTCAGGCGGTTGAAACCGTCATATTCGTAGTAAATAGTTTTACCACTGGGATTGGTTTCGGAGCTAATGCCAATGAGCGGTGCGTA
>JBBRHK010000325.1:0-3627 GCA_038222815.1 Chitinophagales bacterium | reverse complement strand
GGTGCTCTAAGTGTAGAGGGTAGTACTAATCTTAAAAGTACCAATGTAGAAAACACTTCTAGTTTTCTTCAAAAATTTAAAAATTATTTCGCAGAGAGTACACTCAATATCAATATTCCTTTTACAGCCAAGTATGGTGTGGATATGAGCAACAAAAAGGTACAAATAGATACTAGAGATAGTATTGTGAATATTTACTTACCTGCAAGTAAATTGCTGAGTTTACAATTGAAATTAGATGAAGTAAATACCATTAATAAAACAGGTTTGTTTAGGTCGATGTCAGTAGAAGAGTATGTGGAGTCGCAGAAGCAATTGTACCAATCCGTATCTAAAAACTTAACTGGCAATGCAGAATATAGAAAGCTTGCAGAGAATCACATTCAATTTATTATGCAAAAATATTACGAGCCGCTCGGGTATAAAGTAAATTGTGTTTTTAGCGATGAAATAAGGCTGGCACCATCGAAACTTGATTAATGTTCCAATAATTTATTTGCCAGTAAAAACAGCCTTTCTTTTCTCCAAAAATGCAGTCGTTCCTTCCTTCATATCTGCCGTATCAAAACATTTACCGAATGCATCTATTTCTACTTCATAGCCATTTTTAGATTCATCTAAGCAGGCATTGGCTGCTGTAATGCAGGCGGCTACCGCTATTGGAGCTTTTGTATTTATTAGCGATAATATTTTTCTTGTAATTGGAATTAATTCTTCAGCAGTAGTTACATCATTTACAAGCCCTAGATTCTTAGCTGTGGTAGCATCTATCATACTACCCGTAAGTAATAATTGCATTGCATGTCCTTTTCCTACAAGTTGCACTAGTCTTTGTGTGCCACCGTATCCAGGAATTAGACCGAGGTTTACTTCTGGCTGACCAAACTTAGCCTGCTCACTCGCTATCCTAAAATGGCAGGCCATAGCTAGCTCACAACCACCTCCAAGGGCAAATCCATTCACTGCAGCTACAATAGGTTTAGGACTGTTTTCAATTTTATTAAAAACTTTTTCTTGTCCGCTTCTGGCTAGTTCTGCGCCTGCTTGTGCATCTAGGGTTAGAAATTCACTAATGTCTGCTCCAGCCACAAAAGCCTTTTCTCCGCTTCCAGTAATAATTACAGATTTTATTTCTTCATTGGTATATATATCATCTAAGGCATTGCTCAAATCATTGATAACATCTTTATTCAATGCATTTAATTTTTCTGGTCTATTGATCGTAATGGTGCAAATATTGTCTGCTATATTAAAAAGTAGGGTAGAGTAGGTCATAATTTTATTGTAGATAAATCTGTGAATTAAAAAGGGCGATTTTCTTTTACCCAAGTTTTTATAAAAGTGGCAATCTCTTCCATAGAAGTACCAGGTTGAAATAATTTACCCACGCCCATTTCATTTAGCGCAGCTATGTCATCATCTGGCATAATACCGCCACCAGTGAGTAGTACATCATTCATTTTGTTGTCCTGCAGTAGCTTCAAGATTTTAGGAAAAATGGTCATATGTGCTCCGCTCAAGATACTTACACCTATCGCATCTACATCCTCTTGTAATGCAGCCTGTACCACCATTTCAGGGGTTTGTCTTAGTCCAGTATATATGACTTCCATACCTGCATCTCTTAAAGATGTTGCAATCACTTTTGCGCCTCTATCGTGCCCGTCTAGTCCTACTTTAGCTACTAATACTCGTATTGGTCTTTCCATAATTTTTTTACACTATGCTTAGTTACTTAATAAAGATAAAGTTTTTTCTATCCTTGATTGTACTTCTTCTTTTGTAAGGCGAGCAGCAATTTCAAAAACTCCAGGGCCAAATTTTTGTCCTACAAGCATTATTCTAAATGGCATTTGTAATTCTCCAGCTTTAATATTTTTTTCTGCCGCTATGTTTTTAAAATTTTCTTCTAATGTAGCTGCCTCCCAGTTTGTGGAAGCAAAAGAGGAAATGTAATCTTTGAAGAATACCGCTTTTTCTTCACTCCACTTTGGTAAGATGCTTACCGTATCTATCTCTGACGGCGCTTGGTAGAAATAACTCGTTTGCTGATAGAAGTCGCCAAGTAACACACACCTTTCTTTTACTAATTGGATAATATCTTCAAAACGCTCATCATCTGTAATGCTGATTTCTGCTTCTGCCATTACCTTTTTAGCATCGGGTAAAAGCTCTTTAGCAGATAGTTTTCTTATCCATTCTTGGTTGTACCATTTTGCTTTTTCGTAGTCGAATTTTGCACCGCCTTTATGGATATGATCTATACTAAAAGCTGCAATGAGTTCTTGCATTGAATAGAGTTCTTGCTCTGTGCCGTCGTTCCATCCTAGCACTGCAAGTAAGTTATTAAAAGCCTCTGGCAGAAAGCCTTCTTCCTTAAAACCCTTTGTCACATTACCTTCTGCGTCAGTCCAGTTAAGCGCATACACAGGAAATCCGAGCCTATCACCATCTCTTTTGCTCAATTTTCCGTTTCCATCTGGTTTGAGAATAAGCGGTAAATGAGCCCACTTCGGCATATTATTTAATCCAAATAAATACTTCCAAAGTAGAATATGTACAGGCGCACTTGGAAGCCATTCTTCTCCTCTAAAGGCGTGAGAGATTTTCATCAGATGGTCATCTACTACCACAGCTAAGTGATAGGTAGGCATTCCATCAGCCTTTAATAACACTTTGTCATCTACAGTATCTGTGCTCATTACAAGCTCGCCTCTTATCATATCCGTAAAGCCTAATTCTTCTCCTGCATCTATTTTTATTCTAATGACATAGGGGATGTTAGAAGCTAATAACTCTTCCGTCTCCTTGCTTGTAAGCGTGAGGGAATTTTTCATTTGCATCCTACTACTATGGTCGTATTGGAGACTATCTTTTCCTTTTACCTTGAGTCGCTCCCTCATTGCTTCAATCTCTTCGGTAGTATCAAAAGCGTAATAAGCTTTTCCTTCATCTACAAGCTGCTGAGCATATTGCTTATACAAATCCTTTCGCTCACTCTGCCTGTATGGACCGTATTCTCCTCCGTGTTGCACACTTTCATCTGGCATAAGGCCACACCACTCTAGGCAGTCCATTATGTATTGCTCTGCTCCGTCTACATACCTGCTCTGATCTGTATCTTCTATTCTTACAATAAATTTTCCATTATTTTTTTTGGCAAAAAGGTAATTAAACAGTACTGTTCTAATACCTCCTAGGTGTAAGCCTCCTGTAGGGCTTGGCGCAAATCTTACTCGTACATTCATAGCTGCAAATATAGGAAGGGTAAGATTTTAATGACCGTAAAAATTGAGGATAAATGTTAGCTTAAAAATGGGTGAGATGGAAGAACAAAATTCGATTCTCCTTATTAGTGTAAATTGCCATTTTCATCTCTTTATTTGTAAAATCTATCTTATTAAGATTAGGCTCCCCTTTATCAACTGCGTTCCATTTTTCAAATCGATAATGTAGGTGTAAGCTCCACTCGTAGCGGGCTGACCTTTATACCTGCCATCCCAACCTTTACTATTTTGCTTAGAAAAATATATAAGTGCTCCATATCTATCATACACAGATACTTCCGAGTTAGGAAATGCGGCTAAAGCAGGCACCTTCCAATAGTCATTAATACCATCAGCATTT
>JBBRHK010000324.1:0-3642 GCA_038222815.1 Chitinophagales bacterium | reverse complement strand
AAAGTCCTTGATTAGATCCAATCCAAAATTCATTTCCTATCTTTTTAAAAGTTACAAGCCAATTATCCGTTGCTCCAAAATCGTTCAAATATCGCTCGGTGACGTTTCCAGTGTTGCAATCAATTAAGTCTATCCCGTGATCAGTACCCAATATCCAAAGTTGATTTTTTACTGAATCCAAAATCATACTTCTGCAATCGGAAAAATCTATTTGATGGTTTTTATTAGGATTGCCGCTGTTGTAGTTAGTAAATTTTATCCCATCAAATCTACTAAGTCCTTCTTGAGTGCAAACCCAAAGAAAGCCATTTCTATCCGTTACTGTTGCTCTTACGTTGTAACTCGCTAATCCATCAGACTGTGTGAATTTCTTTATGATTGATTGCGAAAATCCATCTGCAGATATTAGTAGAAAGATAACATAAATATGTTGTATGAATCTGATGTAAAACAAATTATATTTATGTTTTTGTAAAAATGAATATATGAATAAGATAGAAACCCAATGGCTTGTGACATATTTCGTCTACAATAATACGTATTACGATTTGAAGGCAATGAAAGATAACGGTGGGAAGTTACCAAAAGATTATTTCTCTATGGAAAAACAGACCAGATTTTTAATTAATCAAATTGACCTAATTGAATATTCAAGTGAGGTAACACATTTAATAATTAAATTAGACATTGGTTTCAAAAAAAAGGCTAATGAGATGAAGGCTATTGTGAAAACAAAAGATGGATTCAAGTTGGTAAAAAAATTTTTCTACAGAAGCGATAGTATGGCGAGTGAAAGTAGCATAGACTCAATATTCAATGCAATTAATTTCTATTTTAAATATGCCAAGATCGTGATTATGACTTATGGACACGGCTCAATATTTGGGATTAACTATACCGAGCCTTCTTTGGCCGCGAAAGTTAATACTCAAATGACAAAGTTTTTAAAAAAAGATGAATTAAAATCGTTGGAAGTTTTAAAATATTACAAAACCCTCTTACAAAAAAGGAACGAAAACTTCTTCAAACCGCATATTTCTAAATCGAATAGAATAATTATAAAGTCAAAAAATCGCCTACAAAAATATGCGAATTTATTTTTTACTAGTAAGACGGGAAAGAGGCTCTTTAAAGACGAAGACTATGAATTGCACCTGAATATAAGGATGCTTTCTAATAGAGAATTTAAGCTAGCACTAGAGAAGCGTTTTAAAATAAAAAAGGTCGACATACTTGTAATGTACAACTGCTTAATGCAAAATATTTATACTCAGTACGATTTGAGTAAAAATGTAGAACAATTAGTAGCCGCAAGCAGTGGTATTGGAATGCCCGGATTCAATTATGTTGAAATTTTTAATTCTCTAAATTTGAATTTGGGAAGCTCTAATAGGCAATTAGCAGATTTGTTTTTGACCACTATCCCCTCAAATCCTTTCTATCAAATCCCTGAAATTAAAGAGCGAATAGATAACCAATGGATGGTTGCCAGGTTTGAATTAGACAATGCAAAATATACTGGCATAAAGGATAACTGCAAAAACCTGTTTTCAAGTATGGCCGACATTCTAAAAAAATCAGATTTGCAAAACGAAATGAGAAATGTGATTAAGGATGCTAAAAGAGACTTGTATAACATTAGCTCGGATTGTGTACCTGAGGTCAAGGTTTTAGATTTTGAAGTTCTAATTGAAAAATTTATTGAAGTGCTGATTCAAAAAAGTAATTTACCAGAATTTATCAAAAATGATTTGGAGGCTAAAGCCAAAGCACTAAAGCAAATTCTTAACTCGATAGATAGAACTCTATGGGTTAATGACGACTTTTACGGTAAAATCAATACAGAATTTTATTCCGATAGAACATATCAAAAATTTAGAGGTATCGGGATTCTTCTGCCGATTGCTTCAAAACAATACTTTGAAAAGTATAAAATTTTAAATAGTTTTTTTATAGATTTAGAAAATAAGATTGACGAGCCAGATTTTATAAAGGAAACTTTTACAAAGGAGTTAGTAAGACTCCTTTGTAAAAGAAAGCTGTAGTCCTCAAAGTCCTGGATTATTAGTTTTCAATCCGCCATTATTAGTTTTCCCACCTGCAGCAAAATCTAAGCAAACCTCTACTCGAAGTGGGACTTCATCATCCTCTGCATTTCCGGTAGGAACGGCAGATAAAATTACATTTACATTACTTAACTCTACTGCCATTGGTTGTTTATTTGTACCATAAGCACCATCAATATATACTAAATTATCCATCTTAGTCATATCAGGTTTACCAGTAGCTGGATTTATAGGTAAGTCTTCATAATCACCAACGGAATTGGTCACTTGCTCTTTTGATAAAATCACCTTTATATTAATCTCATAATATTCGTCCTTGGTGCTCCCTCGTTTTTTCTTTTCAATAGTAAAAGAGGAATTGTCATTGCCCGTTAGTGACCCCTTAAATTTCCTACCGCCTGCAAAGAATACACTGTTTTCAAAACCCATAATCTATATATTTAATTGTTTAAAAAAACTTACTAATCTCCCCTCTACTTTTAATATTCAATTTTGGATAAATTGCTTTTATATGGGAGTTGATGGTGTCTATACTGATGTTGCAATAGTCTGCTATTTCCTTATAGGTTTTGCCGTCGTATAGGAATTTTAGAATTTCTTTTTGGCGGGTGGTGAGCTTATAGTCATCTAACTTATCGCTGAGGGTTTTTTCTTTCTGTACGAAGTGGGCAAGCACTTTATTGGCGAGTGTTCCGTTGAGGGGAAACTCTTCATTATAATTACCACTATGTAGAGTTCTGATGCTGTCAGCAATTTTTGTGATGCTGTCTTTATTTTTTACAAGGTAGCCTTTTGCACCAAGCTGCATACATTTTACAACGGTATCTAGCTCTGCATTTATAGTGAGCATTACACATTGTACGGTGGGATAATAGTCAGATATTTCTTTGAGTGCATCTAGTCCACTGAGGCCTGGCATATTTATATCGAGTAACACGACATCGGGTAGAATCTGATCAAAATTTTCAGAAATGTTTAAAGCATTGTATAGGGTATGCACAATCTGTATATCTGCAAATGCTGCCAGGCTAGTAGCGAGGCACTCTCTATAACTTGTATTGTCTTCTATAATGGCTACTTGCATTGTTGATTATAATTAAAAATCAAAACTAGGTTTTACAAAGCAAGATAAATATAACAGATATATGTCATATTTTTTGATGAGGCAATTTAATTTTCAAAACGATAGTTACCATTTAGGTATAAGATGGTGAGTGAGTTAAAACTGTCTCAGTAATCCACTCAGCACTACCACTCCACCTTACTCAATTTCTCCGCAGCCTCCGCCAGCGTCTTCTCATTCTTCGTAAAACAAAATCTCAACACAGAATTGTCTATACCATCTTTATAAAATGCAGAAACTGGTATACTAGTCACCCCTGCTTCTTTTGTAAGTTGAATCGCTAACTCCATTTCAGATTTATTAGTTAAGCCAGCAAAGCTGTACAATTGAAAATAACTGCCATAGCTTGGGATAGGCTTGAAGGCTGTGGCCTGCATTGCTTGTGCAAAATAGTCTCGCTTGGCTTGCATTGAATTGGCTAGCTGCAAATATTTTTCATTAGGAATATATTCT
>JBBRHK010000323.1:0-3650 GCA_038222815.1 Chitinophagales bacterium | reverse complement strand
TTGTGATTGTACCTATTTATAAAGGTGAAGAAAGGAAGGTAGAGTTGAATGATGCGCTTAAAAAAATTGTTGCAGACCTACAAGCAATGAATATTAGGGTAAAATTTGATGATAATGAAAATAACAGACCGGGATGGAAATTTGCGCAGTACGAAATGCAAGGTGTGCCAGTAAGAATGGCACTTGGACTAAGAGACTTAGATAACCAAGTAATAGAAGTAGCGAGAAGGGATACCAAAGAAAAAACTACTGTTGCTATAGAAGTAGTTTCTAGCTATTTACAGTCTTTATTGGATGAAATACAGAAGAATATTTTTGAAAAAGCGCTGCAATTTAGAAATGAAAATATAAGAAAGGTGGATACTTGGGAAGACTTTAATAAAGTGCTAGATAATGAAGCTGGCTTTGTATCTGCTCACTGGGACGGTACACCAGAAACGGAGGAGAAAATAAAGCAAGAAGCGAAGGCAACTATCCGTTGTATTCCTTTAAATAATGAGCAAGAGGAAGGGGTTTGTGTATTTTCTGGGAAGCCGAGTAAGGAGAGGGTTTTGTTTGCGAGAGCGTATTGATTTATCCTACTCCTTGGTAGCTAAATAATTATAATCCTCCAATAACGTATTCAAAAACTCATAGTCGTAGCCCGTACTTTGAATATTGAGCACCTCAGTAACTCGATATACCACACGGCTATATAATTGCGTCTTTTTATTATTGTAACCGTTCTCTACGATTCGCTTTATGGTATTAATATCGTTGTCGCTAAGCTGCATTACTTGAGGAAACTTTACTACATAGTTAGCACTCATATCCATAAATACGGTATCATGTACATTAAATTTTGTTTTTGTATTTACGACTGTGGTGCCTGCTAGTAAGTCACCTAAGCGCTGACTTTTTGCAGTTGCTGCAATGGTGATGATAAGTGTAATACCAAGAAAGCCAGTAAGCATTGTGTATAAAAAAAGATAAGGTCCAGATAATACTACGAATCCAAAAAGCATTGGCCATTCAAAAAACTTTGTAATCCAGCGAAGAATAAATTGACCCACCGTAGGTTCACCACCTTCTAGGCTCATTACTCTTATCCCTACAATCTTTTTGCCAAGCGTCTGTCCATTTAATGTGAGCTCAGTAATAAGCGAATAAATAAGCATAGGGAAACTTACGACCAAAATATCCAGTCCTACAAAGTCAGAATCGTAAATGCTAGAGTTTCCGTGTACCAGGGTTTTCATTGCGTACATATAAATTACCATCAATATAAAATCGATACAGTAGGCTAGAATTCGTTTCATTACAGGTGCAAGCACAAAATCTAACTCAATATTAAAAGCAGTATTGATACTAATATTTGACATTGATTGCAATTTAGCAATTAGAATTATTTATTTCATCGTAAATCAATTTTTTTGTTTCATAAAAAAGGAGCAACTTGTAGTGGTAAACCTATTACCTATGAGAGAGGCGATGTTCATTAAAAAGAACAAAGACAAGTGGATTGCTTACCAACACGAACAAGCGCAATCGCCCGATGAGCTAGCGGAGAGATTTACTACCCTTATAGATGATGTATCCTATGCTAAGACCTATTATCCTAAAAGTACAATGACTAAATGGGTCAATGGATTGGCGGCTACTCTTTATCAAAACATTTACCAAAGTAAGAAAGGAAAGTATAAGCAGATAGGGTTGTTTTGGAAATATGACTTACCATTTCTCTTTAAAAAACACCATAAGGTGTTTTTGTTCACCACACTCTTTTTTTGTTTAATGGTTACAATGGGCGTGTTGGCTTCTATTCACGATCCAGATTTTGTGAGAGGTACATTGGGTAACCAGTATGTAGATATGACGGAGGATAATATTAGAAGAGGCGATCCTTTTGGTGTGTACAAGGACAAGAATCCGTTCACGATGTTTATTACGATTGCATTTAACAATATCAAGGTTGCTTTCATCACATTTTTAGGGGGCTTTACTGTTGGTGTTGTAAGTATGAAAGTGTTGTGGGATAATGGTTTGATGCTAGGGACTTTTCAATACTTGTTTTTTGCTAATGGATTGGGAATGCAGTCTGTGCTTGTGATTTGGATACACGGTACCATAGAAATATCGAGTATAATTATTGCAGGTACTGCAGGGTTTATTCTTGCAAAGAGTATTCTATTTCCTGGCACGTTTACAAGAACTCAATCGTTAAAGATGGGTGGGAAAGATGCGGCTAAAGTGATGATTGCACTCATTCCTTTTTTTATCGTTGCGGCTTTTTTAGAAAGTTATATCACTCATTTGATGAGTGCTACTTATGATGGCACTACTAATACTTTTTTACCTAGCTGGGTAAGTGTACTTATTTTGTTTTTATCTTTATCACTTATTATTTGGTACTTCGTCATTTGGCCTATTATATTGAGCAAGCGTGGTTACGTAGCTGCTAAGGATGATGTTATATCGAGACTTGTTATAAAAGATGCGTAGAATAATTTTCCTTTTCTTTTTTTTAATTTCCTTTTCTTTTGTCTTTGCGCAAGAGGGAGAGACAGATGATTTTTATAACTCAGAAACGGTAGAGGAGGTAAGAGTGCAAGAAGTAGATAACAATCAGAGTTTTGATCGGCAAACTAAAATTAATTCTTTTGATACTAGTTTCTTTTATCAACTTTATTACCTGCCTGAAGATTCAGTTTCCGCTTGGCAAAATCAAAAAAACTATGCGTACATAAAGGATGCAGATGCACAGCTGAAAGCCTGGAGGAAATCTTTAATGAACAAGCCCGAGAAAAAAAGAAGGAGCTCGCCGAGCTGGATAAGTACATTATTCGAAGGTTCTTTTATGTCAATATTACTTTGGACATTAGCAGCTATTTTCGTAGGCTTTATTTTATATAAACTGGTACTCAATAAAGGATTATTTAGTGGAAATTTTTCAAGGAAGAATGTAGAAAAAGTAGAGCTTACAGAAGATGAACTTTTCCTAAAACAAGACTTTGCTTCCTTGG
The DNA here is from genome assembly GCA_038222815.1 of Chitinophagales bacterium. Lineage (GTDB taxonomy): Bacteria > Bacteroidota > Bacteroidia > Chitinophagales > Chitinophagaceae > Ferruginibacter. The sequence continues at coordinate 648 of JBBRHK010000323.1, read as the reverse complement.
CAAAGAGTTTTGAAGATAAACAAGATTTGCGTTCTGCTATGCGCTATAATTTCCTTTTCACCCTCAATAAATTGAAAGAGCGAGGACTGATAGATTTCAAAATAGATAAAACGAACAGAAAATATTTATCAGAGCTAGATGCTAACTACAAGCCAACTTTCGCTAGGCTAGCAAAGTATTATGAATATGCTTGGTATGGCAATATCAATTTTAATGAGAGCGAATACACTGCTATTAAAACTTCTTTTCAACAATTTAATGCAACCATATAAATGAAGGCAGTTATTTATTTTATGGGTAGAATTTTACTGCTGTGCTTTGTTCTTCAAAGCTGTGCTAGGAGGGATGCTGTGCCTGATTTAAGAGAAACTTTTAGGTACAACGATGACAGATTAAATGGAGGAAGTTTTGCTTATAAAATGCTTTTAAATAGATATCGAGGAGTTGATACTTATACACTCAATCAAGATTTCAATTATATCAACTCAATGCAAACCGGGGGCAATGCTGTTTATTACACTACGGCAAGTAACCTATTTATGACGGAGGGTGAAGCGCAAAATTTATATTCGTATGTAAAACTGGGCAACAATGTTTTTTTATCATGTAAGTTTTTTTATGACACATAAATTGTTAATTTTTTGATCA
>JBBRHK010000322.1:0-3669 GCA_038222815.1 Chitinophagales bacterium | reverse complement strand
ATTTCATACTTCGTAATTTTTAACTTTTAATTCGTAATTCAATTTACTCTTCCCACTTCAAAGCTCCCTTCTTAAATATATAAATAAACCCTGCTAAGAATAAACTTACGAATAAGACAACAGCCATAAATCCCTCCCAACCTAGCTCTCTAAAATTTACCGCATAAGGATAAAAGAAGATGACTTCCACATCAAACAAAACGAACAGAATCGCTACAAGAAAGTACTTAATGGCCATTGGTTGGCGAGCATTTCCTTGAATTTCTATTCCGCTTTCAAAGTTTTGCAGCTTATCTATCGTTTTTCTAGAAGGGCCAAGTTTACTAGAACCCCAAATCATAACTGTGAGCAAACCTGCGGCAAATAACAATTGAATTACAATTGGCAGGTAATTTTCTGCGGAGTTTAGATCTGCAGTAGGTGCTTGAAGTATAAAAAAGTCGAACATTGAATTACTTTAGGATAAGTAGCAAAAATAAGGTTCAAAAGGCATAAAGCCATAACTAGAACGCTAAAAGAAAAAGCCTGCTAACTTTCATTAACAGGCTTCTAAGATTTATGTTTTAAATAACAGCTTATTTTTGTGGGTTTGGCGTTGGTTTTTTAGCTGGTTGCTTTGTTAAAGCAGCTTTGTAACTCACCAATGTAGGATCACCTGGAATAAGCATTAGTCCTCTATCTACATATTCTACAGCTTTAGGATAATCTGCCTTTACATTTGCATAGTATCCTATGAAGAATTTGTAAGCATTTATCACCCTGTTGATGGCTTGTGCCTTTGTAGTGTCGGCTAGTCCAATTTCAATCGTCTTCTCATAATAAGGAACAGCTAATCCTAATTTTCCAGTAGAATCTAATTGAGCACTAGCATTCCCTAACATATAATAACCCATAATATCTTCAGGATACTTCTCAGTATATAGTGTAAAATATTTGTTAGAAGAATCAAACTTATTAGCAGCATAATAGTTGTAGCCAGCATTAAAGATATCTACATTACTGTAATTTTTCTTTACTGCCAAAAGCTTAGCATACCATAGCGCAGCCCCAGCATAATTCTCATTCTCTTCGTAAGCTTTGGCTATCGTGTTTACATAACTTATTTTATTGGCTGGCAAAGAATCCATCATTACTGCACGGTTAGTATATTCCTCTACTTTCATTTCGTTTCCAGGATAATTAACTAGAAGCGCTGCGTAAGCCGCATAATCACCGCCTTCTAACTTCTCAGGATTTTGCTTTGCGAAATATTCTTGAAAATTCTTGTTAGCATTAGCTGTATCCTTTAATCTTTTATAAGAAAAAGCCTTTAGCTGATATAATTTTGCATTTGCTCCTGGAGCACTCAAGCATTGGTCTGCCTTATTTATTGCTGTTTGAAAATTACCTTGAGCATACTCAATAGATGTTCTATATAAACAAGCACTTCCGTCATCATCAGAGTTCACAAGATATTTCTCTAAATATTGCGCACTCCTTGGCACATCGGTCTCGTAGAAATAATTAAACAACGTAGAATAAACAGGCGCAAATTTGGCGTCCTTAGCAATAGCGTCATTGTAAAGACCAATGTATAGCTCCTCTTGTACTTTTCCTTGAGACTGGTACACCCTTCCTTTACGGTAAGCTGCTCTAGCATAGTTAGGATTCAGTGCAAGTGCTTTATCGTAAGCAGTTACAGCCTCGCCACCATTACCCATTTTACGATAGGCATCACCAAGATTCACAAGCACTGATGGATCATTAAACTTCTTTATTTGTGTAGCTCTTGTAAGCACATCTACAGCATAGGCTGCATCACCCTTCTTACTTTCGTAATTAGAATTAGCAAAGCCAACGGCATTCAATACTTCTACATCTTTTCCTTTACTCAAAGAAATAGCAGTTTCAAAATGTTGCCTTGCATCAGCAGTTTTACCTTCTAGTATTTCTGTGTGACCTACACCTGCAAGAATTAAAGGACTATTAGGATTTGCACTCATTTTCTGCATATACAAATCTTTTGCTTCCTTCAATTTTTCTTGACCTATTAGCGCCTGCCCAAGATAGTATGCAGCAGCCTCATCACTAGGATTAGTAGCTAATAATTTTTTGAAAGTATTTTCTGCACTTGTATAACGCTCATAATAAAGAAAATCCTTTCCTTCATTAATAGTTTGAGATTTTGCTGCAAAACTTGTCATCGCAATCATCGCTAACAAAATAACTTGTTTCATCTTTTTCATCATTTTTTCTTTTTTTATTTGACTATACATTGTTATAAAAATATCTAAAACCTTGTTAAAGCATCGTTTAAATTTTATTTACCCAAAGATGCTGTATCTACCATAACCTTACGCACATCAAAATCCATAACTGGACTTAGGTAAGATCTTCTAAAAATAAGTTGTCCTTTTTCTAACTTCAAAAAATTAGTAAATCCAGCACCAAGACCATTGTAATTTTCCTTTAGCATAAAGTACAAACCTCGTACCAAAGGATAACGACGAGTGTTAATCGTTTGCTGCATTGGTTTTACATAAGGCATATCATCACAAATTTCACATTGTACAAAGCAAAGTTTTATTTTATCAAGCATTTTTACTTGTTGCGGATTTTCTGGATTGCCCACCCAGCTGAGCCCTACAAGCCCTATCGCATCTTCATTACTGGCAACAAAGTCAATTACTGCCTGTGAGTTTACTGCAGCTTTTACGATGGAAGTGTCTAATGCTGAGCCGCCAAGAATACTATCAGTAATGTAACGCACGGTAGAGGTAGTGCTCAACCCGTCAAAAACGATTTTTCTATTGGTTTTTATTTTACCTAGCAACAAGTCTTTCAATTTCTGCTTGGTATAATAAACATCTGGATTTTTTGCATTCACTATTATGGTTACAGCATCATTGGCGATTTTATCACTTTTTGGTAAATATCCTAGCGTGTCTTCTATATATTTTTCTTCCTTCCTAGTGGGATATCTTGTAACAATGGCCAGACGAATACTATCTACAAAAAAGAATTGCTTTAGGCAAGAAGCCTCAGGAAGATAGGTTGCATTAATATGTGCATTAGGAAATAGGCGTTCAAATTGTGCAATTTGATTCAGTATAACCGGCTTAAAACTCTCATCCACCACTACATTAATAGTACCAGAAGTTAGTGTATCAGTAGGTATTGGGCCTAACTCCTCTTTACATCCGAAGGCAGTAAAAACTAGCAACGAGGCTATAAAAAATATTCTCTTTAATCTCCACTTCATATTTCTCTAAAATAATTTTTCTTTATAGCTCTATATACTCTGAATGCCCCATAAATAAGACAAATACCGCCAAAAATCTTAAATCTACTATCACTAAATTGTTCTGCAAACTGAGGTGCCACTTTATCCGGAAAAGTCATAAGCACGCCCATACCAAGCCACAATATGCCCATACCAAAATCCATAATACTCCGCATTCTTACTTGTCCCTTTTGCTTGGTAGTAAGTTCATCTTCTTTATAGGGCTCCATATTAGTTAGCTTTTTAGTCCTTGAGGAGTGGCAATTTACAAATAATTGACAAAAGAAGTCTACACATTACAATTTCCTAAGTGCAAGATGCACTTTTGCTTCTTTTTCCACAATTAAGTACGAGCATATTATACAAAATGATACACAACCAAATGTTATATTTGCGGGCAGTTCATC